>PALW01000011.1 GCA_002710745.1 Porticoccaceae bacterium | reverse complement strand
AAGATTATTCAGACCCACAAATATTTATCAATCCAGAAATGTCCATAGTCGACGAAACCCTGTCCACATATACTGAAGGATGTCTCTCAATACCGGGAGTTCAAGAAAATATTGAAAGACCATCCGTCGTTATCATCACTGCTTCTGATGCTAATGGTGATATTTTTAAAGCAGAGTACACAGGTTTGATGGCGACATGTATCCAACATGAAATTGACCACCTCAATGGAAAATTGTTTGTTGACTACCTCTCCCCACTAAAAAGGCAATTAATTCGAAAGAAAATGAAGAAAAATAAAGCAAACTGAGAGATTGAAATTTGAAAATAATTTTTGCCGGAACACCTCCTTTTGCAGCTGAGCACTTAAAAACGCTATTGGAAAATATTCATCATGAGGTCGTTTGTACTTACACTCAACCTGATCGTCCATCAGGCAGAGGAAGAAAGGAGCTTTCAAGTCCAGTAAAGAACGTGGCGCTAGAAAATAATCTGGCAGTGAGACAGCCTATTTCATTGAATAACTCTACTGAAATAAATTTTTTCAAAGAATTGGCACCCGAAATTTTGATCGTAGTTGCGTATGGGCTAATCATACCAAAAGCAATTTTAGATATTCCACGCTACGGGTGCATAAATGTTCATACTTCAATTTTGCCACGATGGAGAGGCGCAGCACCGATCCAAAGAGCTATTGAGGCGGGAGACAAGAAGTCTGGCATTTCTATTATGCAGATGGATGCTGGCCTTGATACCGGACCAATACTAGCTTCTAGCGAATGTGATATTGATACTAACGATTCCGCTGGAAGCCTCGAATCAAAATTGATGTCTCTAGGGCCGCCGCTGCTTCTAAACGTTTTAACTAAAATAAAACTTAATGACTTGGATCCTACCAGTCAAAATAACTTTGAGGTTAGTTACGCACATAAAATAAAGAAAAATGAGTGCCAAATAAACTGGTTCGACAGCGCTATGACTCTTGAGAGAAGAATTCGAGCATTTAATCCAACTTCTGTAATGTTTTCAAACTTTAAAAATGAGCGATTAAAAATTTGGATGGCAAAAGCGATGGATCTAACAGAATGTTCGAGTAAAACCGCAAAACCTGGTGAAATATTATCGGCAGATAACGAGGGTCTGCTTGTGCAATGTAATATCGGCAAATTACTTATAACTAATTTACAAATGCCTGGAAAAATAAAAATGTCATTTAGCGAAATTTTGAAATCAAGAAAATCTTTTTTCACTGTTGGATGCGTTTTTGAAATTTAAGACATTCACTAAAGAGCTCCCCTCGCTGAGAGCTTCCTCAGCACACGTTATCTCTAATGTTCTAAATGGAAAATCCTTAACTGAGAGTCTCGGTGAGATCAAAACAAAAGTAGCTATAAGAGATCAGGCAACGTTGCAAGAAATTTGTTTCGGGTGCACAAGATGGTATATACAAATTGAGGCGATCCTCAATAAACTAATGCGTAAGTCATTGGCATTAAAACAACCTATTATTCATGCTCTTTTAACGGTAGGAATTTATCAACTGATGCGGATGAGAATTCAAAGTCATGCGATTATCAATGAAACGGTAGCAGCTTGTGACGACATTAAGAGAAGTTGGGCGAAAGGTTTGGTGAATGCTGTACTAAGGGAGTTTCAACGAAATGAGAAAAAAATATTAGCATCTTTGAATACTGATATCACGATTCAAGAAAGTCATCCTGAGTGGTTAGTTCTCGAATTTAATCGCGCTTGGGGAGCGACTAGGGCAAAGAAAATAATAAGCAATAATAATATCCCAGGTCCATTAGTATTACGTATAAATAACCAATTTGGTGATAGAGAAAGTTACCTAAAAACATTAGATAAGCTCGCTATTAAATCAAGTGTTACGAAATATAGCCCCGTTGGAATCCGCATTATTGAACCCATCTCCATTGATACAGTGCCCAATTTTAGAGATGGAGCAGTAAGCGTCCAAGATGAAGCCGCCCAGTTTGCAGCTCCTCTCTTAAATNTAAAGAGTGGGCAGTTAGTTCTGGACGCATGCTGCGCTCCAGGAGGTAAAACATGCCATATTCTTGAACAACAACCAAATATCAAATCCCTTTTGTCAATCGATATTAGCAAGAATAGACTTGAAAAAGTTAAAGAGAATGCGAAAAGACTACGTTTAGAACCCAACTTGCTCGTAGCGAACATCTGTGATGTTGATACTTGGTGGAACAGCATACCGTTTGACAGAATCTTATTAGATGCGCCTTGCTCAGGAACCGGGGTAATCAGGCGAAATCCAGATATAAAGTTATTGAGAAAAGCATCTGATATAGCTGATTTAGCTACTAGACAATTGCAATTAATATCTTCTCTCTGGCCTACCCTGAAAAAAAATGGTGTTTTTCTATACGCTACGTGCTCTATATTGCCTGAAGAAAATGATAATGTGATTAAGGAATTTATGACTTCTCATAAAGATGCGAGTATATTAAATATCAATGAAACNTGGGGTATTGAAACAAAATTTGGGCGGCAACTTTTCCCTGAAGAAAAAGAACATGACGGTTTCTACTATGCTAGATTAATTAAGCTATAATCAATCAAAGAAAATGAAAATTATAATTATAGGCGCGGGGCAGGTGGGATCAACTTTGGCAGAAAACTTAGCCAGGGAATACCATGATATTACCCTAATTGACCTCGATGAGTCTCGTCTTCAATTCATTCAAGATCATCATGATATTCGAACAGTAACGGGTACTGGTTGTCATCCTGATATTTTACTNGCTGCAGGGATTGAGGACGCTGACATGCTGGTCTCAGTCACNAATAGTGATGANATAAATATAGTCGCTTGCCAAGTCGCTCATTCTATTTTTGATACTCCNAAGAAAATAGCAAGAATACGAGCAAGAAACTACTTTAATAAGGACTACAAGGATTTGCTTTTTTCTGATAGNAATATGCCTGTTGATGTCCTAATTGCACCAGAGCAGGCTGTAACAGACTATGTTAGAAAGTTGGTCGAGCAACCTGGTGCTCTCCAGGTGCTTGATTTTGCTGATGGGGTAATCCGAATGATCGGTATGAGAGCAACAAAAAACAGCCCTCTTGTAGATCAAAAACTCAAAACATTAAAAGAACATGTCCCAAAAGCTGACGCCCGAGTAGCAGCTATTTACCGTCGAAATAAAGCGATTGTTCCCTCGGGTGAGACGGTTATCGAAGATGGTGACGAGGTATTCTTTATAGCTGCAAAGAAAAATATTAAGAAGGTAATGAGTGAGCTTAGAAAAGCAGAAAGACCCTATAAACGTATTATAATAGCTGGTGGCGGAAATATTGGTTATCGGTTAGCTGTTGCGCTGGAAAGTTCACTGAACATTAAAATAATAGAAGTAAATTTAGAACGAGCAACTTTTTTNTCTGAACAGTTAAACCNNACCGTAGTANTGAGTGGGTCGGCCTCTGANCANGAATTACTCCTTGACGAAAACATAGANAAAACAGATGTATTNATNGCGCTTACAAATGATGACGAAGTAAANATTATGGCATCTTTACTTGCAAAACGANTAGGCGCNAAAAAGGTNATGACNCTAATAACAAATCCCGTTTANGCTAATTTAATGCAGGGTGGGGAAATTGATGTNGCAATCTCACCTCAANTGGCAACNACAAGCTCAGTTCTAGCNCATGTNAGAAAAGGAGATACTGGAGTTGTCCACTCNCTTAGAAGAGGCGCCGCTGANGCNNTAGAGTTTATTGTTCATGGTGANGTTAATAATTCAAANGTCGTTGGAAAAGAGATTGGAAACCTGGTCATGCCAGTTGGAACAACTGTAGCTGCGCTCGTCAGAGACAGTGAAGTGATCATAGCCCATCACGATGTAATCATAAAAAATAATGATCATGTAATAGTTGTTGTAATCAATAAAAATAAAACAAAAGCTGTTGAAAAACTTTTCGCAGCTGAACCCAATCTATTCTGAGATCTAATATCAAATGCACTTAGCCTTCGTAGCACGAGTTCTAGGAATGATGTTGATGGTCTTCAGCGCCAGCATGCTAGTTCCAATTATTTTTGCAACAATATATCAAGAAAATACATTGCCAATGTTTTTTCTCGCTTTCACCATAACGATATTCATAGGCTTTATTCTTTGGTTCCCATCAAGAAACATGAAAGGCGAGCTTCGTATTAGAGATGGCTTCATAGTAACCGTTCTTTTTTGGCTGGTCTTGAGTGCATTCGGCGCTCTACCTTTCGCATTATTACAAGAAACCAAACTATCTTTTATAGACGCAATTTTTGAATCTATTTCGGGATTGACCACAACGGGAGCAACCATATTTACTCAAATAGAAAACCTTCCCAAGTCTGTGCTTTTTTATCGCCAGCAGCTCCAATGGCTGGGTGGTATCGGAATAGTAGTCATAGCGGTCTCTATCCTCCCAATGATTGGCGTCGGAGGAATGCAAATCTACAAAGCTGAAACGCCTGGGCCTGTGAAGGACACCAAGCTTACACCACGAATTGCAGAAACAGCGAATGCGCTTTTTAAGATTTACGTATTTTTAACTGTAATGTGCGCTCTTGCATATTGGTCGGTTGGAATGGATTGGTTTGATGCGATTTCTCANAGCTTCTCTACAATATCAATTGGCGGTTTTTCAACATATGACGATAGCCTNGCACATTTTAATAATAACAATATCCTAATAATNGCATCGGTGTTTATGATTGTTTCAGGATTAAATTTCGCACTCCACTACACGGCCTGGCACTCAAAAGATATAAAATCATATACCTCTGACCCCGAAGCAAAGCTATTTGCACTGATAATATTTTTTGGTGCATTAGTCACAACATATTATCTATATGTTACAAAAGCTCTAAATGGAGGAGATATCTTTTACTTGGGGATTTTTCAATTAGTCTCAATCTTAACNACAACAGGCTTCACCGCAACAGATTTTCACTTATGGCCAAGTTTTCTGCCATTTTTTCTCATTACACTCTCATTTTTTGGAGCTTGCGCTGGATCAACAGGCGGTGGGATCAAAATGGGTAGAATTCTTATCATGGCTCAACAGATCGGGAGAGAAATTTATCGGCTCATTCATCCAAATGCTTTNCTTCCAATAAAAACAAAAAAACATAGAATTCCAGAACGTGTGACTGATGGAATTTGGGCCTTTTTTGGTGTCTATTTCCTTATCTTTTATGTAATGGTGCTTTTGCTACTNGCCAACGATTTAGATTACGTAACCGCATGGTCTGCTACAGCTGCCTCTTTTAATAATCTGGGTCCTGGTTTAGGTGATGTCGCTAAAAATTATGCTGATCTCAATACTGCAAGCAAGGCAATTTTATGCTCAGGAATGCTGCTTGGAAGGCTTGAAGTTTTCACTCTTCTAGTCCTCTTATCACCCACATTTTGGAGAAATTAATCTTGGTAGAGATTTATTGACTCCTAGCTTCATAGTACGCTTCCTCAGAAATAGCATGGTAAGCAGCCGCTTGTTTTTGGAAGGCTTTAATCGAAGAGGCGATGCGTCCAGCAATTTCTGAATCCTCTGCGATCTCCTGAATGATTTCGTCCGATATACGTCGTAATTCTTTGACAACATCATCNGGTAATTTTTTCAATTCAACTCCATGTTTCTCAACAAGAGTTACCAATGCTTCATTATTCCTGGCAGTGTATTCATCAAGCACGTCTTGATTTACAGCTCTGGCTGCCGATTCAACTATTGCTTTCAGATCATCAGGAAGCGTTTGGTAAGCATTCTTATTAATTATGAGTTCAAGCGCCGGTCCGGGCTCTGACCAACCTGGATAATAGTAATACTTTGCAATTTGGTGGAACCCAAAGGCCAAATCATTGTATGGTCCAACCCATTCTAGTGCATCAATCACCCCAGTTTGCATAGCGGTATATAACTCGCCTCCAGAAATAGTTACCGCAATGCCTCCTGCTCGAGTGATTACGTCACCACCCAAACCAGGGGTCCGCATTCTAAGACCCTTTATATCCTCAATTGACTTTATTTCTTTGTTAAACCATCCCGTCATTTGAACACCAGTATTACCAGCAGAGAACGGAATCAGGTTAAACTCATCATATAGCTCACGCCAGAGTTCGAGGCCACCACCATGGTGAATCCAACTACTCATTTCTTGAGCATTCAAGCCAAATGGAATAGCGGTAAAAAAAGCAGCTGCCTTTGATTTTCCAGTCCAATAATACGCCGCCCCATGACCCATTTCTGCCGTTCCTTGAGATACGGCGTCAAATACCTCAAATGCAGGCACTAACTGCCCTGCGCCAAAAACTTTAATCTTCAAACGCCCTGCAGACATTGCCTCAACTTTTTTAGCAAAATTTTCAGCTCCAAGNCCCAGGCCTGGATAATTTTTAGGCCACGTGGTGACCATCTTCCACTCATAATTTTCAGTTTGGGCGGCANTTGGANNTGATNCACTAGATTCNTCTANATCGNTACAACNAGAAATTAAAAAAATGNTTANTATTAAGAANATNGNNCTCATGAGAACTCCCTNNAATNTTTNTANTTACAGTGCTTTTAAATTTGCCGAAGATAGTATTAGTATCTTTGTACCTGCCTGCTCAAAACTTACATGCACTCGAGCTCTAGGTCCATTCCCCTCGAAATTTAAAATAACCCCATCACCATAAACATGATGACTCACTCTTTGCCCAAGTTCAAATCCAGTGAGGTCTCCGTGATCACTCTTCATCGTGCTTACAGCAAAGCTAGTGGGTCTTACCACTGTGTTTTTTAGGCGTACCTCTTTAAGGAACTCTGCAGGAACGTCCCTTACAAATCTGGATATTGGATTGAAGTGATCAGTTCCATATAAACTTCTCGTCTCTGCACAGGTAAAAAAGAGCCTTTGCATTGCGCGTGTTATACCAACATAGGCCAATCGCCTCTCTTCCTCCAGCCTACCGGGTTCATTTTGTGACATCTTATGAGGAAATAAGTTTTCTTCCATACCAGCCATAATGACCATTGGAAATTCAAGACCTTTCGCACTGTGAAGAGTCATCAATTGCACTGCATCCTGGTGCTCATTAGCTTGTCTATCACCAGCGTCTAAAGAAACTTGATCTAGAAACTGAGGCAAAACCGGCAAGTCACTTTGATCAGCTGAAAAGTTTTTACACGCACCAATCAATTCTTCTAAGTTCTCTACTCTGGATTGACCACGCTCACCTTTTTCTCTTCGATGCATACCGATCAGGCCACTCATCTCCAATACATTTTCAGTAATCTCCGGAAGAGGTAATGCTTCGAGACTATTTGTCATTTCATTTATAAGATTTAAAAACAAACGAACCGCATTCCCTGATCTAGTAGTTAGTTGCTGCTCAGAAATCAATGCTTTCGATGATGCCCACATCGAAATTGAATTTGCTCTCGCATGCTCCCTAATCGAATCCACAGTTCTCTCGCCGACACCACGTGGAGGTGTATTAACCACTCGCTCAAAGGCGACATCATCATGACAGTTAAATATAAGCCTCAAGTAAGCTAGCGCATTTTTTATTTCCAGACGCTCAAAAAATCTTTGACCTCCATAAACGCGATATGGAATATCAAATTGCAACAAAGCGGATTCAATAACTCTCGATTGTGCATTCGATCTGTACAAAACAGCTGCATCTTTCTTTGAGTTGCCTTGCTCGGACCACGACTTTATATTTTCAACGATATAGCGTGCCTCATCATGTTCATTAAAAGCGGAATACAACAAAATCGGTTCACCTTCACCAAGATCAGTCCACAAGTTCTTTCCTAGCCTACCTGCATTTCTCTTAATTACAGAATTTGCTGCATTTAATATATTTGAAGTTGACCTGTAATTTTGTTCCAGCTTTACAACCGTTGTTTTTTGGAAGTCTCGCTCAAAACTTAAGATGTTTTCTACCTTCGCTCCACGCCAGCCATAAATTGATTGATCATCATCACCCACTGCCGTAACAGCAGAGGCAGAACTTGAAAGTGTTTTTAACCATTGATATTGAACTGTATTAGTATCTTGAAACTCGTCAACTAATATATGTTTGAATCTTTTCTGATAGTGCTCAAGTAAAGAGGGGCAATTTCTCCACAACTCTAATGCTCTTAATAATAGCTCAGCAAAATCGATTACGCCGAGCCGGTCACAAAGCTCTTCATAAGCACGATATACCCTTATCATGACTGACAAATAGGGGTCATTATCATCTGAAAAATTATTTGATCTCAAACCCTCATCTTTTTGAGAATTAATCCACCACTGTGACTGTCTCGGTGGCCATTTCTGATCGTCAAGATCTAAAGCTTTTGATACCCGCTTGATCAGTCTCAACTGGTCATCGCTATCAAGTATTTGGAAATTCTCGGGAAGCTTTGCATCAGACCAGTGCATCTTTAATAATCGATGCGCCAGACCATGAAAAGTACCTACCCACATTCCCCTTAATGACATCGACAAGAGACCCTCGATTCTGTCTCTCATTTCACCTGCAGCCTTATTTGTGAAAGTAACTGCGAGAATCGCAAATGGAGAAATATTTTCAACTTGAACTTTCCACGCAATTCTATGGACAAGTACTCTTGTTTTCCCACTGCCTGCACCTGCTAGGACCAATAAATGTTGTTGGTCACTTGTAACCGCTTGCTCTTGAGTTTCGTTTAAATTTGATAAAATTGAAGTTACATCCATGGGAGGCATTCTAACAGTTTAAAGAAAAAACCGGCATCAATATTCAATCAAGAGGCATATAATTAAAAAAATAATTTACTACAAAACTGGCTTTTTGTTGTTATTTCTTGTAAATTTTTTACAAAAAAAGGAATACGATTTGAAGCCTGCACAAATAACTCAATTAATAAGTGACAAAATACCAGAGATGCGAAAATCTGAAGTCAAGGTCGCCAACTTAGTTCTTGATAACCCTTTTGCCATGGTAGAAAAACGAATTGTAGACATTGCAGAAGATGCCCAAGTCAGCGAACCAACGGTAGTAAGATTTTGTAGAGCGATTGGCTGCAAAGGCTTTCAAGATTTTAAGCTGTCATTAGCACAGCAGCTCGCATCTAGCCCGAGTTTTGGACAGATAGCAGTCAAAGACTCCGACTCTACAAAAGAGCTCAGTCAAAAGGTTTTTGACTCTACAGTTGATTCATTATTAAAAGTACGTGATTCGCTAAACCTTAAAAATATTGAGCTTGCAATAACAAAACTCAACCAAGCGCGCAGGGTAGAATTTTATGGATTCGGTGCGTCTGCTTCAGTTGCTGCAGATGCACAACATAAATTTTTTAGGTTAAGAATCAACTCTGTTTGTTACTCAGATCCGCATTTACAGAACATGTCTGCATCTTCATTAAATAGTGAAGATGTAGTAATCGCGATTTCACAGTCAGGTAAAACTCAAGCCCTGCTGGATTCGATGAATCTTGTTAAAAAAAGAGGTGGTACAGTCATTGGTATCGCTCCAAGCTCATCACCAGTCGCCAAAAAAGCTGACGTCCCTTTAGAGATAGACGCTGAGGAAGAATTTCAAATTCATACACCATTATCATCTCGTATCGCTCAATTAACTATTATCGACACATTAACAATTGGCGTCGCTCAAAAGAAGGGAGTCGATTTACAGGATCATCTCAAAAGATTACAAACCGGTTTAAAATCCTTGAAATGCGATCAATAATTTAATGGATAAAATTTTAAGATCTCAACAAGGGACCGCAAGATTTGGAACAAAAAAGCAAATATCTATATTGTTTTTTATCTCAATCTTCTGTCTTATAGCTTTTCTACTCGCAATTGCGAATGGCAGTTATCAAATCTCTTTTACAGAGCTATTTGCATGTTCAGAGCAAAATATTCAGCGGGTAGTTATAACTGAAATACGATTACCTCGCGTACTCTTGTCATGCCTTGTAGGAGCTAGTCTTGGCATGGCTGGCACGGTACTCCAGGGATTATTTAGAAACCCGCTCGCAGATCCTGGCTTAATTGGCGTGTCTGCCGGTGCTGCACTTGGCGCCTCAATCGCTATTGTTATTACACCTGCTTTCATCGTTGAATCTTCCTTAGGGGTTTTTGTTTTGCCAATTTCAGGTGTACTTGGCGCATCAGTTGTAATCGCTCTTTTATTTGCCCTAACTAAGGGGTTTGCGTATCAGGGTATTACTTATTTATTGTTAGTTGGAATCGCGGTAAATGCAATTGTAGGCGTTGCAATTGGTGCTTTAACATACATCAGTACTGATTCCGAATTAAGAACTCTAACTTTTTGGACGATGGGTAGTTTTGGTGGAATAACTTGGTCACTCTTAATACCTGCATCAATTGTAATAATGCTATCTATTGTTTTATTAATCCCAATCTCAAGACAATTAGACCTAGTGCAGTTAGGTGAGATAGAAGCTTACAGATTAGGAGTCGATGTACGGAAACTCAAGGTCCGAATTATTTTGTGCTGTGCTTCTTGCGTCGGCGCAAGTGTTGCTTTATCAGGTATGATTGGCTTTGTGGGACTAATAGTTCCTCATCTTGCACGACTAATTGGAGGCGTCTCTCACCGATATTTGCTGCCCGCTGCCGCATTGCTGGGAGCTTGTATTTTGGTATCTGCGGATCTTCTAGCGAGAGTGATAATTCAACCAGCAGAGTTACCAATCGGCTTGATAACAAGCGCTATAGGCTCTCCTTTTTTCCTGTGGCTCATATTCAGAATGAAAAAAAATGACTATTAAATCCGAATCAATGTCATTAAAGATAGACGGTGAAGAAATCGTCAATGACATCAATATAGAAGTTTTTCCTGGAAAGATACTTGCACTTATAGGACCAAATGGTGCTGGTAAAAGTACGATTCTTAAGATTCTTTCGGGAGACATAAAACCTACTAATGGGGTTATTAAATACAATGATATCAATATTTCAAAAATCTCATTTGTTGAAAGAGCTCATATCAGAGGCGTAATGTCTCAATCCCAGACGATCGCCTTTGATTTTTCCGTTCTTGAAATAATCGAGATGGGATGGTTGCATAACGATCATGACTACTACACCTCTTTTTATCCTGATGTTCTAAAGCAAATAATCGAAGATTGTGAATTACAAAACCTAGTCGATAGAAAATTTAATACCCTCTCTAGTGGCGAACAAAAACGTGTTCACTTTGCCAGAGTTCTATTACAACTTTGGATTCCAGAGACTGATATTCATCCAAGATTTATGCTTTTAGATGAGCCTCTTGCGAATCTAGATATTTACCATGAATTAAAAATCTTGGAAATTATAAAGAAACACTTATCAAAGAATATTGGTGTTCTTCTTATTCTTCACGACTTGAATACCGCATCTAAATTTGCGGACAATATAGTCTTAATGAAAAACGGAACAATCGTGAAAAATGGCTCAACAATCGAGGTCCTAACAGAATCAATTCTATCTGAAACATATGAGACTAAAATAAAAGTTAATGACACATCTCCGAAAATAACGTACCTGTGATATGAGTAAAGCAAAAGAAAAATATGAGTCCAACGCTGTCGAGCTCTTCAGAACTTCTGACACAGCGGTTCTATCAACAATTTCAAAAAGTAGTCAAGACTATCCATTTGGCAGCTTCACAACATTTGCATCAAATATGAACAGAGAACTAATTATTTATGCGAGTGATTTAGCCGAACACACCAAAAACATTTGGAGAGATTCAAGAGCATGTGCGACGATTTTTTTGCTCTCCACGGAAGACGATAAACAGGCGAGCTCCAGACTGAGCTTAATCGGGGATTTTTCAAAAATAAAAGAATCTGAACTAGAAACATATGCAGACAGATTTATAAAATTTTTGCCAAAAAGTGCTTCGTATNCNCANATGCATGGNTTTAANTTTTANAANCTNTCAATTNTCAAAGCAAGATGGATTGGAGGNTTTGGAGAGATNGCTTGGTTAGATACATCAAACTGGACCCGAGAGGNNCCAAAATGGGGAAAAAATGAAANGGAAATGATCNNCCANATGAATGAAGATCATCAAAATGTTATNGCCTCAGCATTAAATCAAAAGTTTGCAATACAAGATNAAAAATCAAAAATACTAGCGATGTGNATTGATGGCTANTACGTCAACTCTAGCAATAGTTTGTACTTTATCCCCTTTAAAGTACCCTGTTTCTCAGAAAAATCGATAAGGGCAGAACTAGTCCGACAAGCGCATCAAAACCGTCCATTTGAAATATGAATCACTGATCAGTACTCGAAGAGGAAATACGAATCAGTTTTCCCCTTTTTCTTTTTTCATCAGTCAACAATATCAAACTGCCATCTGGAGCCTCTGACACATGTCTTATGCGACCAAATTCAGAAATTATAATTTCTTCGTTTGTGGCAGTATCACCTTTAAATTTCAATCGCCTGACATCTCCAGGTTTTAGAGCGGATAATATTAAATCTCCGCTCCACTCTTCGAACATTTTCCCTGAGTATAGAATCATNGAAGAGGGAGCTATCGAGGGAACCCAATATTTCACTGGCTGCTCCATATCGGGATGTTCTGTAAATGGAGATATCACAGCGCCACTGTAATCAACACCATAAGTAATGGCCGGCCATCCATAGTTTTTCCCTGGCTCGATAATATTTAACTCATCGCCTCCCTTCGGACCATGCTCATGAGCAATAACAGTTCCATCATCCATCACTACAAGCCCTTGTTGATTTCTATGCCCAAATGACCAAATCTCTGGCTTCAAATCTAGTTTGTCAAAATAAGGATTGTTTTTAGGAATACTGCCGTCATCATTTAGTCGAATAAACTTGCCAAAATGATTATCCAGTGATTGTGCTTTTTCTCGGTAATTAAATCCATCGCCTGAGGATATTAAAATCGAGCCATCGGCCATAAAAGCTAGGCGGCCACCATAATGGGCTCGAGTCTTTCTGACGGGTTTTGATTCAAAAATTGTCTCCACATTTAAAAGATCATTCCCATCAAGCTCACCTCTGACTACTTTCAAGAAATTTAGTTTTTTACTATCTGGATTAGATGCAGACATCGTTAAATAAACTAATTTATTTTCTTTAAAGTTCGGATGTAATACGACATCTGACAGGCCGCCTTGCCCATAATAAAACGCTTCTGGAACACCAGAGACCGGATCATCCTGCATTTCACCATTAATAACTCGTCTTAAGGAGCCTGATAACTCGGTAACAAGCCATTCAGATTTGGAAATAAAAGCTATGCTCCAGGGATTATCAAGATTATCGACGATAACTTCAGACTTATAATTCGCAGAATAAACTGAGATTGAGGAAAAAAATCCCAGAAGAGGGCACATATACAAAAACATCTTTATAAATTTACTTTCCATTTTTGGATCTCTCCACAAAAGAACCGAAATACAGACCGGCTATTGCCCCAATAATAATTAAAGTTAGCTTGCCATTAGACGATCGAGCATTGGCTATTAGATCAATATTGTTAACTAAAAGAGGCAAAACGAGTGTGATAATTATAAAGGTGAATGCTCCCGCAACGGCATACATCACTCGAGCCGGAAAGACAGTCCATCTTCTAATAACAGCTGTGAATATAAACATGATGGCATATAGTATTGAGATTAAGATTGGTACGGGAAAAGCGCCGTTAAACAACAAACCTTCAACATCACCAATAAACATTGTTAATGATGCCGATATCGTGATCGGCATCTCTATTGAAGCGAGCCAAATTAAATTTAATATGGAACTGTGTAACGCTATCAAAAACATNGTCAATANAAGAACAATTAAAAAGTGAAATAANCTTTTAAAGATTGTCTTAAACATTTTTTTGGATAAACTCAGTTAAAACTTCAGATAATTTTTTAGCTTTAGTCCACTGAAAAAAGTGCCCGCCGCCAATATTAATATGGNCNTGNCCTTTTGNACCAGGCACTCTTTTTATNAACTGTTTTTCAAAGCCATNGGTNACTGGGTCATTTCCNGCACCAACNCACAAAAATGGNTTNTTNAAATTACTAAAAAACTCCCANGCTGCCAATTGNGCACCTAGNGATTCATCTGGAATTAATGGNACTTGACTAGGCATTGCTCTNACAGCCATTTTATAGGTTGNATNNGGATAAGGAGACTCATAAGCGAGTGACAATTTTGATGAAACTAAAGCCGATGTACCAAAGCCTAGTTTTATCGCTAAAAAATTTATCAACNTCAAAATTGGATTTCTTCGCTCCATCATAAATGATGCAATAATCCCGGATGGGACATTAATGGTATCCCAAGTGTATTTTTGCCAATAAGCAAACATTCTTATGCCTAAATGCGGATCATGTCCTGAGAATCCGTTCATTGACTTCANCTTTCTTATCATCTTAAAAAAAGAAACTTTTTCTTTCGATTTTCTAAAAGATAAGACTTGATTAACTATATCCTCAGGTACATCGGGATTGCAGGGTAATCCAGTATTTCCAATGGCCACTCGATCAAATCGATCGGGATTATCGACAACCATTCGCAGTCCGATCAATCCACCCCAGTCTTGACCGAACAAGGTTAGNTGTTTTAAATCATTTGCAACTAACCATGAATTCATCCAATCTACCTGTCGTTGATAAGTGTAATCCTCTCTCGCCGCAGGNTTGTCAGACTTTCCATATCCTGGAAGATCAGGAGCAATTATTCTAATACCCGCATCCTTTAAATAAGGGATCATTTTTGAGTAAAGGTAGCTCCATACAGGTTGGCCGTGCATGCAAAGTAAGATCGGTCCATCTTTAGGACCTTCGTCAAGGTGATGAATACGCAAATCTGATCCATCGTGTGTCTTTATAGTCGTGTAACTTGGTTTAAAAGGATAATCTTCGACTTTGGTGAAAAACTTTTCTGGCGTTCTCAAAATTTTCATTGGCTATTTTCACTACCTACAAAGTTTGTTTCTAGTCAATCATATCATCTCTCTTAACTAATAATTAATTAAGCGTTATATTAAACATCTATCAACTTGGGAAATTAGATATCAATTGAAAAATAAAGTAATAATTTCTTTACTAATAGTTATGTGCATCGGTTGTACGCAAAATGACCTCTCTTCAAATCGTGACAATCCCTCGCTTCATAATAATTCGCCTTTCCCTTTGGGAACAGCAGTGAGATTTAAGCCCTTCCAAAAAGATGCTCAACTGAGAAAATTACAGCAACATCATTTCGATAGTTATACGGCTGGAAGCGATATGAAAATGAATCAAGTAATGCCCACAGAGGGGCGATTTGATTTTTCAATTGTTGATTCAATCATTGCGTACGCAGAAGAACACAATCAAAGAGTTTTTGGTCATAATTTAGTCTGGCACAGCTCGACTCCAGAGTGGGTTCGACAAAAAGCAAAGCAAAATCCTAAATGGCTACTCCCTTTTTTAAAAGGGTATATTCAAAGCTATGTTGGTCGATACAAAGGCAAGGTCCATGGTTGGGATGTCGTAAATGAGGGCCTCAATACAAAAGGAGCAGGTTTTAGAACAGACACTATTTGGTACGAAAGTATTGGACTTGAATATATTGAAAAGGCATTCGAATATGCGCATGAAGCCGACCCTGATGCAATACTTTTTTATAACGATTTCAACATTGAAAGAGATTTAGAAAAATTTAACACCATGATAGAAATGGTGAAAGATTTTCAAAAAAGAGGAGTGCCGATATCTGGGATTGGCTTTCAAATGCACATTAGAATGGATATACCTAACGACATAATTGCATACACCCTCAAAACAGCGGCGGAAACAGGATTACAAATTCACTTATCTGAGGTTGACATAATCTTCAATACTCACGATGACACAAGAGGCGGAGGTATTGAACGATATACAGAGATCACTCCTGAAATGCTCGTAGCTCAAGCTAAAAAATATGAAGAAATCGTCAAAATATATATGACGACTGTTCCAAAAGATCAGCAGTATGGCATTACTTTTTGGGGATTTAATGACCGTGATACTTGGATCAGGCGCTTCTTTAAAATGAGGGACTGGCCAACAATTTACGATGAAAATTTAAAGCCAAAACCCGCCTTCTATGGCTTTCTAGAAGGACTCAAATCTAATCAAATTTCCTCCAAGTCCAATTTGAATTAATCAAGTAATTTAATATTGCCCCTAACAAAATTCCAAACAAATTAGCCACAAGATCATTTATCGTAAATATGCTTATCAGCATAATAAATACGCCATAGTTGGTAGCACCAGAGAGTGCAGCTATTGAGTGGAATTTAAATAATTTGCTAATAAAACTCTCTTGCAAATTCCTACCTTTAAAAGTCCAAAAATTGTTCAACATGAAATTTGATAAAACTGCGCATTCTATCGATATGATTGGCGATACTATCTGAGATATTCCAAGAAATCGTGTGAGGATATAGTAAATTCCTAAATTAACGACAACACCAGATACTCCAACTATTGCATACCTTATGAAGTCTTGATAATTTCGAAAGCCTAATCTTGGAATATTCATTATGAACTCAAATTGATCTTCCCACGATAACTTAGATTCTCCTGATAGCCGCTTGGTAAAAGTTATTGGTATCTCTTTCGTTTTAGCGCCTTGTGAAGTGAGCTCGCAAACTAAAGAGCTCTGAAATGAATACCCCCTGGCAGATAACGACTTTATACTATCCCGCTTTAAGAAAGACGCCCTTATACATCTATATCCAGAAGTACAATCTTTAATTTTTGGCACTCCGCCAACATATCGAACAAGTAGATTTCCAACTTTACTCAATATCTTTCTTCTTAGTGAAAATTCAGGAGTGGAACCTCCCTCCACAAACCTTGATCCAATGATCAAATCAAATCCCTGTTCAAAGACACTTAAAAAGTGCGGAATTAATTTTGAATCATGCTGCCCATCAGAATCCATTTGAAAAATAATATCTGCATTTAGTTCAGACAATGCATAATCAAACCCTCGTTTATAAGCTTCTCCAAGACCTTTTTTTTCGCCTGTTATCATTTTTAAATTCTGATATTGGCCCATTAGATCTTTTACAATTTGTTGAGTTCCATCTGGAGAATTGTCATCAACAATTAGTATAAAAAACGTCGCCTTATTAACGTGCTTTTTTTCCAAAAAAATACTTTCGATAGTGCTTCTAATGTTATCTGCCTCATTGAATGTAGGCAGAACAAAGCATACTTTTTTAATCGATTCAGAAGGTTTCATATCCATGATTTAAACCACATTAATCCGTAGAAATAGTCACTTGTTATGCTCAATCCTAGCTGAAGAGGGATCCAGTACAATCCTGCTAGAGAAATCATAATGAGTATCAATAGATAAAGCTGTGAACCAAATTGCTTTTTATCTTCAATTAACTCCGTCATTAAAAAAGCAAGAGCCAAAAATGCAAAACCTGAAGATGGCTGATAATGATAAATAAAGGTTGATCTTGAAACTAAGCTCCATGGAAGAAAATTTCCTAAATATCCAAGGGTGAAAAAAAACATAAAAAGATAATTAAAATCAATTAATTTACTGTCTATCAGTTTTGCAGTTGAAAGCATTAATCTTCCCCCAAGAATAATCACTGCAACAAATGAACACCAATATAAGATTGGATTTGGAAGTAAGTGAACGGAAGTGAAAACGGTTTTTTCGTCCAGCTCGACCACTGAATTCTCTGCTGATTTAAAATAGTAACCCATAGGTCTTACAACCAACGGCCAGGTATACCATCTAGATTCATAAGGATGTGTTTTTTCGTCTGTATTTTCTGCATGGAAAGATAATAATTGGGAGTGTTTATCCAAATAATCCATTTCGCCGACCTTCAAAAAATAGGGCCCCCAAGCTGCGAAATACACAAGTGTGGTTAAAGCTATAAGTGGGATCAAAGCTTTTCTCTGGGAGTATTCTCCTATCACTTCTTCAGTTGTAAATTTATAACCTCTTAATCTAGTAAAGCTCAGAAACAACATAAAGCAAACAGCCACTGCCAAAAATCCCAAACCATTCCATTTGACTGCGATTGCTAAACCTAAACACAATGAGGAGAGCAATAGATGCCATGAGTTGCCAGTAGTTTTAAGCATTCGCAAAAAAAATAGCAGACCTAAAAAACCAAAAAATACTAGGTAAATATTTATTAGCCCAAATCGTGAATCCACAAGCATGGAACCATCGACGCAAAAATAAAATGCTACCAAAAGGGCAAAATTCTTATTCGAATGGATCTGCAAACACACCAAATAAGCGATATATGTAAGAGAGGAGCCAACCACCGCTGGAAGCCAACGATAGCTGATTGAACTCAAATTTTCTATTTCAAACCCTGTTGATATAAGCGAATCAGTCCAAGGTAATACTGAATAAAGATAAATGCTGATTGAAGTTAGATAAACTCCAACTGGAGGATGTACAGAAAAATAATCCTTACCCGATAAAAAATCAAGCGCAAATACTGGATAATAAACCTCATCAAAGGCTGGGCCGGGTATAACTCCAAGATTAAAAAATCTTAAAAAGA
>PALW01000010.1 GCA_002710745.1 Porticoccaceae bacterium | reverse complement strand
CATTTGAAGATAAAAATTATATTAAAGATATCCTAGATAAATCGAATTTTAAAGATATAGAGATAGATGATAATCAAGAAGACATTGTTATGTTTTCAGGAAAATCTATTGAAGAAGCTTGTGAGGACTACTTAACTATTAATCCTGTAGTGACTGAAATGCTCAAAAATTCAAAAGAAGAACTGAAAGATGAGATTCTTCAAGCATTAATTCTTAAGTTTTCAGAGTTTCATGATGGTGATGGACTGTTGTTTCCAAGTGCAACCTGGATAGTTACAGCAAGAAAATAGCAATTGTTCGTTTTTAAGCAAGGTCAGAGAGAGAATGTTTTGCCAAAAGCTGTATAGAACCCATTTAATATCAAAAAGACTCTTATTCCTGTTTTTTTCAGATCTATTTCTTGGGAATTTTCTAATTGCTCTATTCTTTGTTCTAAGCGCTCAATTTCTGCTGCTTGCTCATCAGTAAAAATCAGATCCTTTGCGGTTGAGGGGGCTAAAAACATGAATAAAATAAACGCATAAGCCTCTATCCAATGCCAACTCATTCGGTCAGGCTTAACTTTATCAACACAGTTATAGCAATAGCTGAACATGTAAATGCAAATGTATGCGAATAAACCACATGTCATTCCGCTAAATGCCACGATAATTCCGATTCACCTAATAATAGCTAAATAGCCTATCAATTAAAATCTGTTCAGAAATCATAAAATGTCACTCAGAGACTAAATATACTTTACAGTCCTCACCACCTAAAAAGTCTCCCAATCCCTATATATATACTTGAGGGGGTATGGTCATCTGCCCCGGGGGACACTTTAAGAACTTTAAAGTTCTTAAAGTAGACAAAATAGTAGACATTTTTGTTCAGTTGACAGTGAACAAGCTTCTTGGGAGACTAGTAAACACCTTATTTTTGGAGAACCCACATGTTAAATAGAATTTTTCTTTTTGGAGCAGCATTGTTACTTCTTCAAGGATGTTCTAGCATCCCAGAAGTATCTGTACCCAATATACCTTTTATTTCGAATCAAGCCGATGATGAGGATACAGAATCTGAGCAAGATTCGTTATCTCAACTAGTAGGATACAAGAGTCGTGGTGATGGATATTTATCATTTAAATACGATGATGGTCATCTCGAAACGATTGTGGTCAACGTATTGACAGAGGAGATTATTCTATCAAAGGGGCAAACCGTTATTAAAAAATTACCCGTTGGAAATTACTCATTTAATGTTTCGGGAAAACAAAAAAACACCAGAGAATTTTCAGATAGCTTAATATATAACGGAGATACAAATGAATATATATTTAACGTCCCATCACCGGGTTCNCAAATACGAAGTAATGTTGTTGATAAAGTTAATTTGACCCACAANTTTGGTATATTAATTATAGGGTCAAGCTTGGTTAATCCTCCGATAGAGATAAAAAAGTTGGATCAACCAGTAAATGTTTTCAATGCATGTAGAACAGAAAATGATACTCAAGTTTGCGGTTACTCTGATATTGTTACTTATGAAAGCCCAATAGAAATGTCATTACCTGAGGGCAGTTACTTGCTTAATGCTTCAGGAAAATCACAGCAATTATATGTGCACGGTGGAAGTAAAAATACAATTGAAATCACTTTGAATGGCTTTAAAGTTAGTGACAATAAGAGATAAAGACATTATTCATATATGAAACTCCCTTTTATACTTTTTTTAATCATCTTTGTGAGTGGATGTGCATCTACTCCTCAAGAGGAGGTTGAGCAACTCGATCTCAGTCATCCTAATTATTCGACTGTCGAATGCAGAGAAGCTCGCTCGATTGCATTGCAGTATGATCCTAAAGTCGCTGGTCGAATGGGAATGAATATTTTACTTGGTACTCTCGGACCTGTCGGCATTGGTCTTGCAGTTGCGACGAATTCCGCACAAAGTAAAAAAGGGAAGGCCGTTATAAATGAACTAAAACTCCAATGTGAAGGAGATCCAAGAGCACCCTCTGAGGGCGAAGATTCATTGGCTGTTCGACTTACTATTCTTAAAGACCTTTTAACAAAAGAACTTATAACAGTGGAAGAATATGATCAACTTCGGGCAAGAGCGCTCAAGGAGTTATAGTCAAACTAGACTCGTAAGAATGCCTTTCCTCTAGTCTTCCTGCCCAGCACTTACATTTGCTGGAGCAAATACACCCTTTTTCTTCCCTTAAGAGATTTTGTTGGGATCGAATAGATGTTTACTCCAAGCTGTCATTTCTTTGATGATAACTGGGAAGAAAACATAAAATACTTGCTAAAGCTAATTTGGAGGTAAAAAAATGTTTAGTCATGTAATGTTAGGAGCAAATGATATCGAAGAATCGAGGGTATTTTACGATTCAATCATGCAGGAACTCGGAGGTAAAAATGGTATTCCAAATAAGTTAAAGGGAATTACCAGGTACATGTATTTTCATAAAAAGAATATATTTATAATCACAGAACCACTTAATGGCGAGAAGGCCACTCATGGAAATGGATCGACATTAGGTTTTCATGCTGATTCAACTGAGATCGTGGATGCATGGCACAGAACTGGGCTTGATAATGGAGGTACCTCTATCGAGAACCCTCCTGGTTTGCGAACCCAAGGGCAATTTAGTTTTTATTTGGCATACTTACTAGATCCTTCGGGAAATAAGATTTGTGCAATGCATACGAACTAAATAATTAGTAATCATCTGGTAAATCTTTATGACTGACTTTATAAGAACTCCCGAAGAAAATTTCTATGATTTAAGTGATTTTAGATTCTCTCCTTATTTTCACACATGGCAAGACATGAGAATGCATTATCTCGATGAGGGTCCTCGGGACGGCCCTGTAATGCTTTTAGTGCATGGTATGCCAACGTGGAGCTATTTATATCGAGACTTTATTAGTCCCTTAACCGAAGCGGGATACAGATGTATTGCACCTGATCACCTAGGATTTGGTAAATCAGATAAACCAACCGACATTAACTGGTATACGATTGCGCGACATACTGAGGTATTAACGTCACTAATTATGACTTTAGACTTAAATAATATTACTTTAGTTTGTCAAGATTGGGGAGGTCCTACAGGGTTGGCTCAAGCAGCAATGATGCCTGAGCGATTTGAAAGACTAGTAATTATGAACACCTGGTTACATCATGATGGATATGAGTATTGTGATAATGTAAGTAGTTGGGTGCAGGGCTGGAAAGAGGGCGGTTTTTACTGTCATTAAAAACCTGATCTTGCTTTAATACCTCTAATGGATGGAGGCCTTATTACCAGAAAACAGCTCTATGAAAGCATTGCTCTTGGAAAGAAACTAGATTTATCCAATGAAGCACAGCAAATGTATGATGGTTACCACGCGCCCCTGAAAGGACTGCCTGATAATGCCTACAATGGCTATCGGAGATTCCCTTTATCTATTCCGATTAATAGCTATCATAATGGTAATGCTGCGGCTCAAGAGATGCACTATCAAATTCTTTTGCATTGGAATAAAAAAGTGGACTTTATTTGGGGTGTTGAGGATGTAATATTTACTGAAAGCTGGGGGCGACAATGGGCTAAACGGATGAATGGATCATTTACACCAATTCCTGCTGCTAATCATTTTCTTCAAAACACGCATGCTGAAGAAATCGTAAATTGTATTCTTAATAAAAAATAGCCAGACATTTGATAAAGTTATTACTAAGCACTGTTTCGGAAGATCAATTAATCGACAGCTATTTCTTAATCTCGATAAGAACAACATATTAATGATTCTTATCTTGGTATTGAAGTTTCTAGAGTTTTCTTTTATTCGTGCTCTTTTAAAAGGTGAGCGGCACCATCAAGACTATTATTTGGGGCTGATTTTCCGAACAATCTCTCTTTCATGCCACCATAAACTTTTCGATTAGAACCAAGCCGGGCCATTGACTTGGCTTTTTCAAAAGCTTGGTCTTTTAGTACATCAATTTCTAATGCCTCGGAGACTATCCCTGCGGCTTTTGCCGTCGATCCTGTCCATCTTGTTGCGAGCTGGACGGTTTCGAAAAAGACATTTGCGGGGAGTTTATGCTTAAAAAGTGCTATTTCTGGATCTGGAATTATCATTCCAATCTCTATTTCATTTGCACATAAATAGCCGCGATCACTTCTCATGTAACGTATATCATGTGCCAAAGCCATCATAAATCCTGCTCCAAACGCATGTCCATTGACAACACAAATTGATGGCACTGAGAAGGTAATGATTCTTCCCATGAGCGCCATAAATTCCTTCGTGAAAGCTGCCCTTTCATCAGAGGGGGCAGACGAGATCCAATCTAAATCAAGTCCATTTGAAAAAAACTTATTATCCGATGAAGAAGTTACCAGAGCAGCTGGTCCCTGTGATTTTTCAACTTCATCTAGGACAGCATCAATATCTCTGACTAGCTGTGTATTCCAGCGGTTTTCACCATTATCCAAAATGAGTTTGAATATATCTTCATCTTTCTCTAGTTTAATCATTTTCTTAGTCAACTCTTGTATTGGAAATGCTCAAGTCACATTTCATTTTTTTAGATCGGCTCTCCATTTGACTAGCCAATCATGTCCATATTCTTCAGCACCGCGGAAGACTGCGTTGGTTACTATTACGGGTATGATTAGAGATAAGTGCAGCACTACACTTTTCCAAATACTGTAGCCACCTAAAATCCCACCCCAGTAAGCTGCTATTAGAGCGAAAAATGCACTCCACATGACAAACAAGACAATCATAAAATACGCTTGAAGACTTCTATCTGGCAAGTATTTTAAAGGATTTATTTTAGCGTCCATTACTACGCTCCAACTATCGTGGACCCACAATAAGAATTTTTTTAAAAAAATCATGTTTGAATACCCTCTGTGATTTTATGAACTAATTTTTATTGTTATATACTTATAAAGCGTAAAAATTAACATTATGAGTGCAGTTATTGCAAGTGTCTGAGACCAACTCCCGTTTTTTACGTATTACTACCTGAGTATGGAGAATACATTTTGATATACACCATTTTTTTTATTTTAGTTTTTGTTGCTCCATCTTTGTGGTTGAAGTATACCTTTAAGAAAAATGATAGGGTGTTGGAAGAAATGCCTTTTAGTCCCCGGGAGTTAGGAAACACAATTCTTAAAGAGCTAGATATTTCCAATGTTTCATTCGAAGAGACTAAAACATTTGATCACTATGACCCTGAAAACAAAACGGTAAGGCTCTTATCTGATCGGTTTGATAGAAAAAGCCTAACTGCGATTTCAATTATATGCCATGAAATAGGCCATGCTATTCAGGATCATAACGATTATAAACCTCTCAAACAAAGAACAGATATTATAAAAAAAACGTCGTGGTTATCTCGTTTATCAAACACAGTCATGCTGTTTGCAGTGCCAGCGATATTGGCAACGGGCGCCTATTCTTTCCTTAAAATTTGCGTGATCATTATTTTAATTTCAACATTAATTGGACTGTTTACGCACCTCGTGACTTTAGAAGTCGAGGTTGATGCAAGCTTCAATAGAGCGATGCCTATTCTCGAAGAGAAAATTCCTACTATTTATCATGATGCGTGCAGATCAGTTTTAAAAGCCGCAGCCTTTACTTATGTTGCGGGAGTATTTGCGAATGTATTCTCATTTCGATATCTTTGGCTATTGCTAACAAGGGCAGTTTAATCAGCTGACTAATATCATGGAATTTCTTATTAATAATCCTGAGGTACTCTGGGTCATCACCGTTTTTTATGATCTTTTGCTAGCATCCCTTCTATTCTATTTTTTTGGGAAAGAAGGTCTTTATTTAGCTATTGTTCTAGGGATTGTATTAAGCAACCTCCAGGGAGGTAAGGTCAGCGACGTTGTGATTTTTGACCGTACTTTTACAGTGAGTATGGGAGCTATTATGTACTCTGGCATCTATTTCGCTACTGATCTATTGAGCGAAAAATATGGGCGAAGAGAGGCAAATAGAGCAGTAATTTTGGGCGCGCTCGCAAACATTGCGGTTATGCTAACCTTAGTGCTGAGTACTTTCTTCCTTCCCTCAGAGGTCGCCGAGTCAGCTGATGAGGTTCATAATGCAATTTCAACTCTAGCGGTCTATTCTCCTATATTCGTGATTGGATCTATTACAGCCTATTTGATTAGTCAGCTCTTCGATGTTTGGGTATTCCACAAAATTAAATCTATCACCGGCACAAGAATGCTTTGGTTGAGAAATAATTTATCCACTCTGTTGTCTCAAGCTTTAGATACTTTTATTTATACTTTTGTCTGGGTGCTTGCAGGACAACTCGACTTTTCAACAGCAGCAGCAATAGCTCTATCTAAATATATATTTAAGTTTGCCATAGCGATTTTGGATACATTTTTTATTTACATGTTGAGGGATGTAAATCCCAAAAACTTACTATCTTCTGAAAATTTAAGCTAAGTCACTGGGGCTAGACGACCATTTTTTTGTCATTATCTATACAGTCATCCAGGAGCTTGAGTAAATCCTTTCTGGACTTTCCTTTGGTCCCGGCGAACGCATTCATGTTAAGACTCTGAAAATGTTGAGTAACAGAAGGAATGCTTGATTCAATACTTTCAGGTTTTACTATGGAATCATAAAACCCTGCTTTTATAGCTCCGTTTGGTGAATATAACTCAGCATTAATAACGCTTCGATTGAAGTAGTCTAGTGGGATTCTATACCTTGCTAACTCGATGCCGAATTCATGCATAGTCATGCCAATGAGTGTTTCATTCAGACCAATTTTAAATTCACCGTCTAAGCCAATCCTGTAATCACAAGCAAGCATTAGAAATGCACCCATTGCAATACAATGACCTGTTGAGAATCCTATGACAGGTGTTGGAAAAGCGAGCAAACGTCGAGCGAATTGAGATCCTCGGGTAGTTAATGCGATAGCCTCTTTTGGACCTTTAGACATCTCTTTTAGATCAAATCCGCCTGAAAATAAACCTTCTCTGCCCCTCAATAAAACAATTTTTTTCTCGCTCTCAGCAATATCAAAAGCTTCCTCCAATTGCTCAAACATCGAGTGGGATAGAACATTTGCTTTGCCATCATCCATAGTGATTTCAGCTAATTTATCAATCGTCAGTGATACTGTTTTATTCATATAACACCTATGTTTTGCGCATATTTGAGCTGAGCGTAATCCATTTAGCTAATGGCTGTCAATCGACTAAGAGCTTGCTCTGAAACTTCATTATTTGCTATTTTAGATAACTTGAAAGGTCATTTTAAAAAGGATCCATAATTAAAAAGTTAAACACTTTAGCCATAATTATTCTTCTGTCTCTTTGGGCACTAGCGTTAATGGTTCAGATAACAGGCTTAAAACCCCCATTGGATTTTATAGTAAACTTAGCGGTAACTATCATTATTCTCGCTCACCTAGTTGAATACTTAATGGTAAGAACTCGACTTGCAAAAACAGGACGAAGCAAGATTTATAATTTTTTAGCAGTGTTATTTTTAGGCATGGCTTACTGGAAACCTATTCTATCTGAGCAGGAATCTAAACAAAACTGATTCTATTGATTGTTTCAAACGATTTGAATCGCCATAGCAATTAGGCTAAAGACAGAACCAAACCAAATCAGAGTTCTTAGGTATGCTATTCCAGCTGCATAACAGACCAAGTATGCTAACCTGAAAACAAGCCAGGCTGTTGCCTGTTTTTCAATATCAATGTCGTTAATAATTGCCAGTGTCGCTAATGTTAGAAAAATTGGCAGACTTTCCAATAAATTTCTTGCCGCATTTTTCACTCGCGCGACGACGGGTGGAAGATCTATATCCTTATCTCTGTTTGAGACAAAGTAGCTGATATTTTTTGCATTTATTAGTGTTGGTAGCAAAGATTGGAACAGTGCTAGCACCATTGAGGCCATAATTAACTCGATCATTTCTCACCCTTTTACTTGTTATTTTTTCGTTATAGTAACATTTTTTATTATTTCTAAAACACAGGTTGGTTTGCTTCTGGTTGATTGTTAGAAAGGTGAGTATGATACTGTTTGAATAAAAATAAATAAGCGACAATCGAGTCGAAGAGGGGAAGTTATGAAGACAATGGCAGCTGTGGCTTTCGAGGCCGCTAAACCGCTAGAAATAGTCGAAGTTGATCTTGATGGTCCAAGAGCTGGAGAGGTCTTGGTTGAATTAAAAGCTACGGGAGTCTGTCATACAGATGCATTCACTTTATCGGGTGATGATCCGGAAGGAGCATTCCCAGCAATACTTGGTCATGAGGGAGCAGGNGTAGTGGTTGATGTTGGTGAAGGTGTAAAGGATTTGAAGTCAGGTGACCATGTTATTCCCCTTTACACACCTGAATGCCGAAGTTGTGATTTTTGCTTAAATCCAAAAACGAATTTGTGTCAGGCTGTCCGNAGCACTCAGGGTCAGGGATTAATGCCTGATGGAACTAGCAGATTTTCTCTCGATGGNAAAAGGATACTTCACTACATGGGNTGCTCAACNTTCTCNAACTATACAGTTTTACCTGAAATNGCTGTNGCAAAAGTNAGAGAGGACGCNCCATTTGATAAAATCTGTTATATCGGATGNGGGGTAACGACTGGAATTGGNGCAGTAGCATTCACNATGAAAGTTGAACCGGGTTCAACGGTAGCTGTTTTTGGANTGGGAGGCATAGGATTAAATGTTATTCAGGGTGCAAAAATGGTTGGAGCCAGGCGAATCATTGGAATTGATTTGAATGACACCNGCAAAGACATTGCTACAAAATTTGGGATGACAGATTTTATAAATCCTAAAGATGTTGATGACATAGTGGGACATATTGTTGAGATAACTAATGGTGGAGTAGATTACAGTTTTGAATGTATTGGTAATGTCCAAGTAATGCGTCAGGCATTGGAATGTTGTCATAAGGGATGGGGAGAAAGTTGTATCGTTGGGGTAGCTGGTGCTGGTATGGAGATTTCAACTAGGCCATTTCAATTGGTAACTGGAAGATCATGGAGAGGCACGGCATTCGGCGGAGCGAGAGGAAGAACAGACGTCCCTAAAATTGTTGATTGGTATATGGAAGGTAAGCTAAATATTGATGATTTAATCACTCATAAAATGCCATTGAGTAGAATAAATGACGCTTTTGATTTAATGCATCAGGGCAAAAGCATCCGATCGGTAGTGGAATTTTAGATGTCACGTGTAGAAAAATTAGCTTCCTCAAAATCTTTTGGTGGCAGTCAAAATAGATATTCTCATTTATCTGAAACATTGAATTGTGAAATGAACTTTTCAGTTTTCATACCTGACGCCCCTAAAGAGAGTCAGTTACCAGCAGTTTATTGGCTATCAGGTTTAACTTGTACTGATGAAAATTTTGTCATAAAAGCTGGAGCGCAAAAGTATGCAGCTAAAAATGGAATTATCTTGATCTGTCCTGACACTAGTCCAAGAGGCGAATTTGTCCCAGATGATGAGCAAAATGCATATGACTTTGGTCTNGGTGCNGGGTTTTATTTAAACGCCACCGAAAAGCCATGGAAGACGAATTATCAGATGTATGATTATGTGCTTGAGGAGCTTCCGCGATTAGTTGAGTCAATATGTCCAATTGATTCATCCAGAATTTCAATATCAGGGCATTCTATGGGTGGCCATGGTGCACTGGTGCTAGGTTTGAGAAATCCTTCGGTTTACTCTTCGATTTCAGCATTCTCGCCCATTTGTGCTCCCAGTCAATGTCCTTGGGGCCAAAAAGCGCTCTCACTTTATTTGGGCGGCAATCCTCACTCTAATGAGGATTGGTCAAGATATGATGCCAGCGAACTTATGAAGGATATTACGACATGCTCACCGGTTCTAATTGATCAAGGATCCTCTGATCAATTCCTTTCAGAACAGTTAAATACTGAAACTCTCGTAAAAATCAGTAAAAAGAATAATTTACCAGTGAATATTAGATATCAAGAAGGCTATGATCATAGCTACTTTTTTATTTCGAGTTTCATTGAAGAGCATATAAATTTCCATTCTAAATTTTTGTCATAATTGCTGACTGACTGGTATCATTGCGATTGTTAATCGTACAGATCGATATGGGGCAAATCGTTGAATTATAAAGCTGAATTATTGGATATTGTAAGAGATCACATTGACATGGAAGGTGCTCTCTTGCCGATATTGCATGCGATAATGGATCGTCTGAATTTCATACCAGAGGAAGCAATATCGCTGCTAGCTCAAAAGCTAAATCTATCCTCGGCGGAGGTATCAGGAGTAATAAGCTTTTATCATGATTTTAGAAAAGAGAAGGTTGGCCGTCATAAGGTGCAGATTTGCCGATCTGAGGCATGTCAAGCAATGGGCTCTCGAGATCTAGAAAAGCATGTAAAAACCTCATTAGGGATTGGCTATGGGGAATCTACTCTTGATAAGTTAATTTATCTTGAGCCAGTTTACTGCTTGGGTAATTGCGCATGCTCACCTTCAGTTCGAATAGATGATGATATTCATGCGCGAGTCACTCCAGATAGCTTTGATAATTTAATTTCTGATATTAAGCTCGTCAAAAATAGGGATAAGGATTCAACGCGATGATTAAAAAGATATTCGTGCCTATCGATACAACAGCAATTGCTTTGGGCAGCAGCGNNGTAGCAGAACGATTTGAGAATGTTCTTAAAGAAAATGGTTTAGACATTCAATTGGTTAGAAATGGTTCAAGGGGAATGTTTTGGTTAGAGCCATTAATTGAGATTGAAAATAACCAAGGTAGATTTGCATTCAAAAATGTTTCACCTAGTGATGTCCTGCCGATAATGCAATTGCTCGACGCTGATGATTTTGAAATGTTAGCAAAGGATAATGCAAACTTTGTAGGGAAGACTGAAGAAATTGAGTATTTGAAGAATCAAAGTCGACTTTCATTTTCAAAAGCTGGTATGGGTGATCCACTGTGTCTTGATAATTATTCTTCTTTAGGAGGATTTAAAGGGCTAAAGAAGGCTCTATTTATGAAGCCTCAAGAGATAGTTGATGAAGTTAAAAATTCGGGATTGAGAGGAAGGGGCGGCGCAGCATTCCCAACAGGAATAAAATGGCAAACAGTGCTAGATACGCAACACGATAAAAAGTATATCGTTTGTAATGCGGACGAGGGAGATTCCGGAACTTTTGCAGATAGGCTTCTCATGGAGTCAGACCCATGCCAATTGATTGAAGGAATGATAATTGCTGGCGCCGCAGTTGGCTCTGATCAGGGTTATATCTATTTAAGATCAGAGTATCCATATGCTCACAAAACTTTGAATACAGCAATATCAAAATGTTATGCAGAGGGTTTTCTCGGCAAAAATATACTTGGATCAAATATTTCCTTCGACCTAGAAGTCAGACTTGGTGCTGGTGCTTATATTTGTGGAGAAGAGACATCTCTTCTAGAAAGTTTGGAGGGTAAGCGAGGCATGGTGAGATCTAAGCCTCCTCTCCCTGCTATAGAGGGATTATTTGGTTGTCCTACCGTTGTTAACAATGTTCTGACATTAGGTGCAATAGCAATAGTTTTAGGTGAAGGTGCAACGTTTTATAAAGATTTNGGAACAGGGCGATCCAGGGGTACTTTACCGGTGCAATTGGCAGGAAATATTAAAAGAGGAGGTCTTGTTGAAGTTCCATTTGGCGTAACTCTCAAAGAGATTATTGAAAACTTTGGTAGCGGAACACACAGTGGTAGGCCAATAAAAGCAATTCAAGTTGGTGGTCCTTTAGGGGCTTTTGTACCCAAGGATCAATGGNAAACCCCCCTAGATTATGAGGCATTTTCCGCCATTGGAGCCATGATAGGACATGGTGGGATAGTTGTTTTTGATGAAACAGCAAATATGTTTGATCAAGCTCGATTTGCTATGGAATTTTGTGAGATAGAGTCATGTGGNAAATGCACNCCNTGCAGGATAGGCTCNACNCGAGGNATGGAAGTNTTAGATAAAATTGGATTGCAGCAAGATGTTGATAGTAACTTAATTTTGCTTGAAGAATTATGCGATACGATGGAAAATGCGTCACTATGTGCAATGGGTGGGATGACACCGTTCCCTGTCAAAAGCGCACTTGAATTATACAAAGAAGATTTTACATCATAAAATGCTTTTAAGATATTGATATGGTTAGTTTTTATACTCCGCAAAAGGACTTTGGTACGCAAGAAAGTCTAAACCAAGACATGATCAATTTGCTTGTTGATGGTAAAAGTATTTCGGTCAAAAAAGGCACCTCAGTAATGCGGGCTGCAGCTGAGAACGGAGTAAAGATACCGAAGTTGTGTGCGACTGATTCGTTAAAGTCATTTGGATCATGCAGGATGTGTTTGGTTGAGATAGAGGGTAAAAAAGGCTATCCAGCCTCTTGTACAACTCTTGTTGAGTCTGGTATGTCGGTAAATACTCAAACTCCAAGGCTAGAGTCTTTGAGAAAAAATGTTATGGAGCTTTATATATCAGATCATCCGTTGGATTGTTTGACATGCCCGACCAATGGCGATTGTGAACTCCAAGACACCGCTGGAGAAGTTGGTTTAAGATCTGTTCGTTACGGTTTCGACGGTGAGAATCATCTCGACTCAGAGAAAGATGAATCAAATCCGTATTTTACATTTGATCCCTCAAAATGCATTGTTTGCTCAAGGTGTGTTAGGGCGTGTGAAGAGACTCAAGGAACCTTTGCCCTGACAATCGATGGAAGGGGCTTTGATTCAAAAGTAAGCTTTGGTGAAGCAGATTCATTCATGAATTCTGATTGCGTTTCTTGTGGAGCTTGCGTTGCGGCTTGTCCTACCGCGACTTTGACAGAAAAATCTATTATTGAAAAAGGAAAGCCAGAGCATTCTGTCATAACCACCTGTGCGTATTGCGGTGTCGGTTGTTCTTTTCAAGCTGAAATGAAGGGCAATGAAGTCGTCAGGATGACTCCTAACAAGGATGGTAGAGCTAATGAAGGACATGCTTGTGTGAAAGGCAGGTTTGCATTTGGATATGCAACTCATAAAGACAGAATTACGACCCCAATGATTAGAGAGTCAATAGACTTGCCTTGGGAAAAGGTTTCCTGGAATCAGGCAACGGAATTTGCGGCGGATAAGCTCAGAGAAATTCAAAGGCAATATGGGAAAGGGAGTATTGGGGCTATTTCATCATCTCGCTGCACCAATGAGGAAGTTTATCTTGTTCAGAAAATGGTAAGGAAAGGTTTTGGAAATAACAACATTGATACGTGTGCGCGAGTATGTCACTCGCCTACAGGATTTGGATTGAAGACAACACTTGGTGAGTCAGCAGGTACNCAAACTTTTGAATCTGTATCGAANGCAGATGTTGTCATCGTGATGGGTGCTAATCCAACAGAGGCTCATCCAGTCTTTGGATCAAGGTTAAAGAGACGACTTCGAGAGGGAGCTCGTCTGATAGTAATCGATCCTCGAAAGATAGAACTTGTAGATGCACCTCATATAAAGGCAGATCANCATTTGCCGGTAAGACCAGGCACAAATGTAACGGTNCTGAATTCGATGGCTCACGTAATTCTTACAGAGAAATTGCATTCTGAAGATTATATTTTAGACCGGTGCGATCATGTCGAGTTTGATCAATGGGCAGATTTTATTGCTGATCAACGGCATTCTCCAGAAACGACTGAGAAGCACAGTGGAGTGCCAGCGCTTGAGTTAAGAAAAGCCGCAAGATTATACGCAACAGGCGGAAATGGAGCTATATTTTATGGTCTTGGAGTCACTGAGCATAGTCAAGGATCCACTGCAGTCATGGCAATAGCAAATCTTGCGATGTTAACTGGAAACTTGGGCAGAGACGGTGTTGGTGTAAATCCATTGAGAGGCCAAAATAATGTTCAAGGGTCTTGCGATATGGGTTCTTTCCCGCATGAACTGCCTGGATATCGACATATTTCGATCGAGGAGACAAGAAATTTATTTGAGAATGAGTGGAATGTGGAGTTGGATCCAGAACCCGGTTTGAGAATTCCAAATATGTTTGACTCAGCCATGGATGGGCATTTCAGAGGTCTTTATTGTCAAGGTGAGGATATTGCTCAATCTGATCCAAATACTCAGCATGTAGAAGCCGCGTTAAAGTCCCTCGACTGCCTTATTGTGCAAGATATCTTTTTAAATGAAACTGCAAAGTTTGCTCACGTATTTCTCCCGGGTGCATCCTTTCTTGAAAAGGATGGAACATTTACAAATGCAGAACGAAGAATTTCAAGAGTACGTCAAGCGATACCGCCTTTGAGTGGAAAAGCAGATTGGGAAGCAACTTTAGCGCTCGCCAATGCCCTTGGGTGTGATATGCATTATGATCATCCATCACAAATAATGGATGAGATATCTAAATTGACGCCAACATTTAGGGGTGTTTCATATGAGAAGTTGGATTCACTTGGAAGTATTCAGTGGCCGTGTAATGACAGCACTCCTGAGGGTACACCTATCATGCATGTTGATAGTTTTGTAAAGGGAAAGGGATCTTTTGCCATTACAGAGTACGTAGCTTCAGAGGAGAGGGCTAATCGAAGGTTTCCGTTGCTTTTAACTACCGGAAGGATTTTATCTCAATATAATGTCGGTGCCCAAACGCGTCGAACCGAAAATGTGTCTTGGCACGCTGAGGATACACTCGAAATTCACCCGCATGATGCCGAAGAACGAGGCATCCGTCATGGTGATTGGGTTGGAATTAAAAGCCGCGTTGGCGAAACCGTACTTCACGCAAACATTACTGCAAAAGTGAAGCCAGGGGTAGTTTATACAACATTTCATCACCCAGTATCCGGAGCCAATGTGATAACCACAGATAACAGTGATTGGGCTACGAATTGCCCTGAGTACAAGGTAACTGCGGTTCAAGTTAGCAAAGTAAATGCTCCTTCAAATTGGCAGCTTCAACAACAGAAATTTGATGCGAAACAAAAGGATTTCTTGTCCGAAGCTAAAATCTAATGTCTCGAAGTATTGAAAAGTCTGTTTCAAGAACTGTTTGGGAAAATTCAACAAACAAAACCTCCAAAGATATTATTGCTTGTGAAACTCCTGTAGCACTTGTATACAACGGTATATCTCACATCGTAATGATGGCTACGCCTAATAATCTGGAGGATTTTGCCTTTGGGATAAGCTATACCGAAAATATTATAGGCGATGCGAAAGAGATATATGATATTGAAATTGATGAGATAGCAAATGGCATCGAGGTAAAAATTAACCTTTCTTCGAAGGCATTCGCTGGTTTAAAAAATAGTAGAAGAAATTTAATAGGTGCTACTGGATGTGGGATATGTGGGAGGGAATCTCTTGAGCAGTTTAATACTCCCAGTACTGACATCGAGTTTGAAGGTTGTTTTAAAAATAAGGCGATTCAAAATGCGATTTCTAATTTATCTGAGTATCAACACTTAAATAATAAGACTGGATCGGTTCATGGTGCGGCTTGGTGCGATGAAAAAGGGAATATCATTTATATAAGGGAAGATGTGGGCCGTCACAATGCATTGGACAAGCTAATAGGTCTATTGCTCAGGAAGCGATGTGATAAAAGAGGATTTGTGATTGTTACCAGTCGAGCAAGCTTTGAGATGGTCACGAAAGTTGCTGTTGCAAACATTCCATTATTGGTAGCTGTCTCAGCTCCAACCTCTATGGCTGTTGAAGTTGCAGAAAAAGCAGGCGTCGCATTGGTGGGTTTCGCTCGTCCTAATAGACATGTGATTTATAGTAANCAATCAAATTTCATTGAGATTCANTAGTATTAAAATGACAAATCAACGTTTATTGAAAATGCTTAATCAAATATCAATCAATCTTTCATCACACAGATCCGTCGAGGATGCGGCTGAGCTGGTAAAAAGTCATATAATTAAGTTTTGGTCGAGGCCTATGCGAACTGAAATTGCGTCGNTGCCCNNANAGGGNATTGAAATGAATGAGGTGTCTAGACGTGCNATTGAGAAACTCAAGAGCCTGGAAAAATAGGATTNAAAATCACATTAATTNGNGTTTAAATGATCAAACTGTTTATCAATAATAGATTCGCTTCGCTGGACAGATTGCATAAATTTATTAAATTCATTTAGAACAATACTTGAATTCTCAATCGGTCGGCTTTTACTCAAGTCTTCACTAATATTAGTTTCAAGATCGATAACAATTGGTGGCTCGTGTATTTTTCGCAGAGGTGGAGCACCAAAAGCTCCCTCTGTTATGAAATGTAATTTTTGATTACCCACTCTGAATGCCCTCAATTCTGAACCAGAAAAATACGGAATGAAATTTCGGTCACTAGTCGTTTTTTTCTTCAGAGTATTTGATAAATCAATGCTATTTGGTAAGTTTTTATTAGATTTTATCGACGCTAGGCTTAAAAAGGTCTCAAAAATATCTGTTTGAACACCAAAGCTTTCTATTTCACCTGGTGACACATCAGCACCGTAAAAATATGTTGTCACCCTCATGCCACCCTCAAAAGTTGTCCCTTTACCATCTCTCAAAGGCAGCGATGTGCCAGCATGGTTTAGGTAAGATAGCCAAGGACCATTATCGCTGGTGAATATCACATAAGTTTCCTTTTGGAGATCTAAAGATTGAAGTATTTTTAATACCTCTCCCACGCTCCAGTCTATCTCTTGAATAACATCGCCATATATTCCTTTGTTACTTTTTCCCTCAAACTTTTTCGACACAAATAGTGGAACATGAGGCATGCTATGAGAGAGAAAAACAAAAAAGTTACGATCATTCCTATCAGCTTCTGTGATAAATTCTACTGCTTCANTTGTGAAATGCATCGTGGCTAGGTTTTGATTAAAAGGCTTTTCGATTACCTCATCAATGAAGATGTCGTTTGGACCTTTGAAACTTCTAATCATTGGAACATTCCAGTCAGTTATTTTTGGGCTAAAAATTTTCTCCCTTAAATCTTTTGAAACTATATTCCACTTATTACCTGATTGTTTCCATGGCACGAAAACACTTGTTGAGGTGATCCCTTCAATATTCCAATCCATATCATTTGAGTAGGGTATCCCCACCCATTTATCAAATCCGTGTCGAGTAGGATAAAATTTCTTCATATCACCTAAATGCCATTTCCCAAACAACCCGGTCGAATAGTTATTTTGTTGCAGTATTTCAGGTAATGTTATTAATTCACTCGGAATACCTTGGGAGCTACCCGGAAAGAAAACTGATATCTTATCCCCGTAAATTCCTGAGCTAATTGGTAATTTTCCGGTTAAAATAGCTCCTCTGCTTGGAGTGCAGACTGAACCTGCAGAGTAGAAATTCGTCCATGTTTGTCCAAATTTAGCTAATCTATTAATGTTTGGCGTTTTTAGTAGTCCATCACTGAATTTCCCGACATCAGAATAACCCATGTCATCAACATAAATTATTATAAAATTGGGAGTCTTAATGTCATTACTGACGGGTTTATCAAACCCTGCATCCACAAAACTCGGCTTTAAGGATAATAATGAGATAATTACAATAGTGAGGGTAACAAAGTTTTTATTAATGCAAAGTTTCATATATTACTACTCAGATAATAAATAGTTATTATGCCTGCCAGGTTGATTGAACTGATCTTTAAAATTAAAATTATAAACTTCTATCATGTTACCACCCCATGATGTTACTAATTCAATCTACGATGCTTTTAAATGAATATTTTTATTAGGTTAACTTTTTTATGCTCATTTTTTTTGAGCTCTTTGTCAAATTCGACTTCATTTAAAGAAATCACTCTCAATCCATGTTCCTCTGACCAGTGCATAGTCTCTCCAAGGATTGACGGAGACATCAATACTGGTGAGTGGAGACGCGCAGTTGCTTTTGGCGATTTAGTTCAAGTTAGGCCAATTGAGCTAGATAATCCCAGTGAAAAAACAACGATTCTTGTCATGGTTTCAAACTCTACTCTGTTTATCGCAGCGAAGCTTTTTTACGAAAAAACNGAAAATATTGTTGCAAAAGTATCAAGACAGGGAGCAAACATTTCAAACGATGATTTTATAAGGATTCAACTAGATCCGTTTAACTCAAAGAAAGCCGGATATCGTTTTCAAGTAAATATGAACGGTGTGAGGAATGAGGGAATATTTTTGAATATAACATCCGTTAATGAAGATTGGACAGCAATTTGGGAGGCCCAAGCGAAGAAAACATCATATGGNTGGTCTGCNGAGATGGCAATCCCGCTCAAGAGTTTAAGTTTTGATTCAGATATTAATNCATGGGGATTCAATGTTTTTAGATATATATCAAAAAAGAATGAGCTAATATCTTGGGTTTCTAAAAATCAAGAATCAAATATAAGCGTTTCGGGCAGCTTGATTGGAATAGAAGGCGTTGACGAGGGAACTGGATTAGATATTGTTCCAAATGTAAGTTATCAAAGTTTTAAAAATACTCAAACGGGGGATTCAGATCAAAGATTTCAGCCTTCATTAGACATCTTTTATAAAGTCACTCCTTCCTTGAATGGTGCTCTCACTTTCAATACGGATTTTTCAGCGACAGAAGTTGATGATAGACGAGTTGATTTATCTCAATTCAGTCTATTTTTTCCAGAAAAACGTGCTTTTTTCTTGAGAGAGTTCGATATTTTTGATTTTGGAGGTATTGGTGGAGATTTTTCTTATAGCCGCTTTGGTGGTTCTCAATCACAGAATGCGCGACCATTTTTTTCACGTAAAATTGGACTTAGCAGAGATGGCTCACCTGTTGATATTATCGGTGGAGCAAAATTGAGTGGTCGACTAAAAGGATATGATTTAGGCTTTTTAATTGTTGAGCAAGATAACTATGCAGATATTAATCAAAAAGATTTAATGATTGGTAGGGTGTCAAAAAATATACATCAAAACGCCACACTTGGTCTTATCCATACGAGAGGAAATCCGAGATCAAATGAAGACAATAGTTTGACAGGTATTGATTTCCGCTACAGAGATTCCTCTAGAAGAAATCAGATTTTTGAAGCGAATTTGTGGTACCAAAAAAGTTCTACTCCAGATATTCAGGAGGATCAGGGGGCCTTTGGTCTATCGTTGTCAATGCCAAATCCAAGTGGATACCGAGCCTTAATTCAATATCAAAGTGTGGGCGAGAATTTTAATCCAGCGCTTGGTTTTGTGAGTAGGCGAGGCGTCCAGCTTCGTCGAGGCGTTTTAGGGTATATCACACAACTGAAGAACCACTCGCTAATCCGTAAAATTTACTCAGGAGCAGATGTCGCTCACTGGAGATTTGAAGAGTCTGGGCGACTACAATCATCCACTGAATTTTATAGGCTTATAGATGTTGAATCCAAAATTGGAGATAAATTCAACATTTCTTATGTCAGATTTGGTGAGGGAATTTATGAAGATATTAATCAACCTTTTGCAGATCTTGGAATTATCTTGCCGAAACAAGAATATAGTTGGGATCGTTACGGTATTTATATTCGTACATCAAAATCTAGACCAGTAGATTTCAAAATGAACTACTATTCGGGTGATTACTACACGGGTAAAAGGGATTCTGGTTCGATAGATATTGGGTTTCGACCGACTCCTGAGATTGACCTTTCNGTTGATTACAATTACTGGGATGTTGAATTACCCGAGGGTGAATTTGTTCTGAGACAAATTGATACAAAATTTTCATGGTCGTTTTTGCAAAATTTTTCATGGGTTACTGTGGTTCAGTATGACAATATTTCCAAAAACTTAGGTTTTAATTCTCGCATTCATTGGACTAAAAAAGCCGGCGAAAATGTGTACGTTGTATTCACCAATAATTACTTGGAGCTTGATGAAAATAATTCTAAAGATTTTAAACTCTTGACTAGAGACGCCTCNATTAAAGTAAACTACACAATAAGATTTTAACTTTACATTTATTTAAATTTTAAGTGTGGATGAAATGGCAAACTTAACTCATTTAAATGATTTGGGCGATGCAGAGATGGTNGATATTACGTCTAAAGAACCTACCGCGAGAACAGCCACTGCGGAGGCTCTTGTCGATCTAACNCCAAAAGTAGCCAAAGCTATAAGCNACAAAACACTTGAAAAAGGTGATTTATTCTCNACGGCTCGAATTGCCGGGATTCAGGCAGCAAAGAGATGTTCGGAATTAATTCCTCTCTGTCATACCATACCCATCTCAAAGATATCAGTGAANTTCGAACAAGACATAAGCATTTTGAGGATAGAAGTTTTTTGTAAATCCTATTTTAGAACTGGTGTTGAGATGGAAGCTTTAACAGCAGCTTCAGTGAGTGCTTTGACCATTTATGATATGTGTAAAGGAATCGATAAGGGTATAGTAATTGGTCCAGTACGCCTTATTGAAAAAACTGGCGGTAAATCAGGCACCTGGAGAATTTAGAATGTCATCGAAAGGTATTTTTAGACTACTTTTTTTTGGCCGACTAAGAGATATTTCTCATAATATCGAGGAAATTCAGGCAATTAAAGATGAAATCCGTTCTATTAAAGATTTAACCTCGTGGTTAGATGCCAAAGATCCTATTTTGGGAAAAGAGCTTGTTAAGCCTTTCGTCCTAGTCTCTGTAAATAAGAATATAGTAAAGAACGATTTCATAATTAGTGAAGGTGATGAGGTGGCGTTCTTACCACCCGTTACTGGTGGATAAGTGAGCCCTTTGAAAGTTGAAGTAAGGGTTCAGTCGAGTGATTTTGATATTGAAACGGAAATCGAAAATTTAAGACTTGATCTAGTCAATATAGGGGCAATTGTTACATTTTGCGGATTAGTCAGAGAGTTTGAGGGTAATGAAGCAGGTCGCAATCTCGATGTGTTGTCTAANTTAATTTTAGAGCATTATCCTGGGATGACGGAGAAGTGCATCGAAGATATAGTTAAAGAAGCAGCAAATAAATGGAATATCGAGGGTGTTATTGTTGTGCATCGAGTAGGTACGTTGAATCCACATGAAAAAATTGTTTTTGTAGGTGTTGCTTCTGCGCATCGGTTAGAAGCTTTTAGAGCGGCAGAATTTATTATGGATTATCTCAAAGTTCACGCAACATTATGGAAGAAAATAGTTATCAATGGTGAACAAAAATGGATTGAGCCAAAATCNTCAGATCACACTAAATTTCAATCTTGGAGCGGCTGAATGAACAATCTTAGTGCCCTTATTTTAGCTGGAGGGAAGTCTTCTCGAATGGGCGTCAATATTGTCTCTAAAGCTTTTGTAAAGTTGAATGAAAAACCTCTAATTGATTATGTTATTCAATCCATTGAACCTCAAGTTGANAGAGTACTTTTGAGTGGCTCAAGAACATCACTNCTTGGCTTGAGTTACCCAATTATTGAGGATTTAGGCTCNAGNTATTCNGGACCTCTTGCTGGATTGTATAGCGCTCTCGAATCATCTTTATTCGATTCAACTGAATATATTGTCATAGTACCTTGTGATGGACCATTCATCCCAAATAATTTAGTTTGTAAATTACATGATGCAATAAAAGAAAATGATTCAGATGTCTGTTTTATTCAATATGACGGTATCCTTCANACTACATTTTCAATTTGGAATACGCGGGTNAAGGAATCNGTTAAAAAAGCTTTTCTTGTNAANAAAGANGGAGGTTTCAAAAGACTNGCAGCNGGTTTGAATTCNACTTTTCTNCNTTGGCCANTAACNNGCGTAAATCCATTTTTTAATATAAATTCAAAAAAGGATTTAAATCTTGCTGAGGCAATANTGTGTCTTTAGCCNCTCATAATTTCCTGCGCTATAACAGCCACATATTAATTCCAGAAATCAGTGAAAATGGTCAAGAAATGATAAGAAAAGCCAGAGTTTTGGTCATTGGACTTGGTGGACTGGGATGCCCAGTTTCAACCTATCTGGCAGCTTCTGGAGTTGGATGTCTTGGTTTATGTGATTTTGATTGTGTAGAGCAGTCTAACATACAACGACAACTTTTATTCTCTGAGAGAGATATCGGTATTCCAAAAGTACAGGTTGCTCGAGAGAAAGTTATGAATTTAA
>PALW01000009.1 GCA_002710745.1 Porticoccaceae bacterium | reverse complement strand
ATATAGCATCAATCTCCCATTCATCCACCAAAAGAGGGCTTCCAACTAAACCAGTAACTGAATCGACTATTACTAAACATCCAAAATCATGGGCTAATTGAGTAAGGCGCTCAGCATCTGATCTAACGCCTGTTGAGGTCTCTGCATGAACAAAAGCTACCAAAGATGCATCCGGATTATCCTTAAGTGCAGCTTCCACTTTCTCGACGTCAACGGGACATCCCCAGGGATCCTCAACCATAATCGGAATACCTCCGCATCGCTCCACATTTTCTCGCATTCGTCCACCAAATACACCATTTTGACAGACAATTACTTTATCTCCAGGCTCTACCATGTTTGCAAAGCAGCACTCCATGCCTGCAGATCCGGGAGCGGATACAGCAAATGTCCAATCATTTTTTGTTTGAAACACATACTGCAATAATTCCTTTGTCTCATTCATCATCGAAATAAACTCTGGATCCAAATGACCCAAAGTCGGCCGCGCCATAGCATCTAGGACTCTATTACTAACATCTGATGGCCCAGGTCCCATCAATGTTCTTCGAGACGGTTTAAACGAATTTATTGCCAAACTTTGAGAAATCATAAGTAACCTGTTTTGTGAATTTTTGCTTGTAAAGTAGAGGTTTATATTAACATGGTGTAATGTCTTCTGATAAAAATAAATCCAAAGTTAATGGATAAAAACATAAACCTATCAAATTTTTGAAAACAGTCATTTGCTTTTATATTTGGTAAGGATTATTTAAACAAGCGGATAAATTGGATTAAAAATCAGTCCAAGCTACTGCAAATGTAGTAATAAATAAAAAAGGAACGAAAAACTTGATTAAAAATAAATTTCTATTGCTTCTAGTAACTTGTATTTTCTTTTCATGCTCTATGACTTATGCAAAGCTTCCAAGAGGAATAGAAGAGATGACAACTATCGAGGGTATAACAGAATATAGGCTTAAGAATGGCCTTCAAGTTCTTTTATTTCCTGATCCAACACAAGAGACGATCACCGTTAACGTGACTTATAAAGTTGGTTCAAAGCATGAAAATTATGGAGAAACTGGAATGGCTCATTTACTAGAGCATCTTGTTTTTAAAGGGACTCCCAATCATCCAAATATACCAAAAGAACTTACAGATCACGGTGCTGAGCCAAACGGTACTACCTGGACAGATCGAACTAATTATTTTGAGACCTTCTCTGCAACGGATGAAAATTTGAATTGGGCTTTAGATTTGGAAGCTGATCGAATGATCAATTCATTTATTGCTAAAGAAGATTTAGATAGTGAAATGACTGTTGTTCGAAATGAATTAGAAAATGGAGAGAATAGTCCAGTAAGAGTTCTCATCCAAAGAATGCTTGCGGCGAGCTATGATTGGCACAACTACGGCAAAAGCACAATTGGCGCAATATCTGACCTTGAAAATGTAAAAATTGAGAATTTACAAGCCTTTTATAAAAAATACTATCAGCCAGACAATGCAACTTTAATAGTGACTGGAAAAATTGAGAAAGACAGTACCATCAAGTTAATACATAAGTACTTCTCAAAAATAAAAAAACCGAAAAGATCCCTGGATGCCCTGTATACGGAAGAGCCAATTCAAGATGGTGAAAGACAAGTTACGATTAGGCGAAGTGGCGATGTTCAAGTTGTGGCTAGTATGTATAAAATCCCAGCGGGGTTTGATANCGCATTTCCCTCAGTNNNAGTACTCACGAGTATACTTGGAGATCCAACTTCAGGCAGACTTCAAAAATCTCTAGTCAAAAATAAGCTTGCTGCCTACGCCTATGGGTTCAACTTTCAGTGGGGTGAACCAAGTGTGATGACCTTTCTAGCCCAAGTTGGAAAAGAGGATGATATAAATCCTACAAAAGAAAAGTTGTTAAGCACTCTGGAAAATGTGTTGGACAACCCAATTACTGAAGAGGAAGTCAGTCGCGCTAAAGCAAAATTAGAAAAACAATACAAACTCAGCTTCAACTCTTCTCAAAACATTGCACTGGAGCTCTCAGAATGGATTGGAATGGGGGATTGGCGACTAATGTTTTTAGACCGCGACGGCATTAAAGGAGTGACTCGTGAATCAGTCCAAGCAGCGGCAGATGAATATTTAGTAAATGATAACCGAACGCTTGGAATTTTTATTCCTGAAGAAAATCCAAAAAGGGCCTCGAGCATCGTTAGACTGAAACAGTCAGATATTGACTCTCTAGTGGCAGATTATAAAGGACAAGAAATTATAGATGTCGGAGAGAGCTTTGATCCATCACATAATAATATTGATATGAGATCAAAACTAATTGATCTTGACTCTGGCGGGCAAATAAATTTCCTAACGAAAAAGACGCGAGGCAAGTCTGTTGTCGCCTCTTTAAATTTCGATATTGGGAACGAGGCTTCACTAACTGGAAAATCAGTAATAGGTAGTTTGGCAATGAGCATGATCAGCAGAGGCTCACAAGATTTCACTCGAGAAGAACTGCAAGCTGAATTTGATAGACTTGAGGCAAGTGTTTCCTTAGGCGGTAGCTCGACCGGACTGGGAATTAGTATTAATACCACAAAAGAAAACCTCCCACCTTTGCTTGATCTACTGGACCACGTTATCAGAAATCCAATTTTTGATACAAATGAGTTAGAAATGCTCAAAGAGGAACTAATTGTTGGTTTGGAACAGGAAAAACAACAGCCGACCTCAGTCATTTTCAAAGAATTACGATCCTATCTAGATCCGTATAAACCGGGTCATCCTTATGCCAACATGTCCATCGATAGAGAAATAGAACTAATCAGGGAAGTGGATCGCCAAGATCTTAAAGACTTCTACGCAAATTTTATGAATTCCAGCGATGTGAATGGCGCAATTATTGGAGCTTTCGATGAGGTAGTGGCAAGAGAAAAATTAAACACGTTAACAAGTGAATGGAAACCCCTAATATCCTACGAGAGAATCAAAACAAAAGTAGCAGATAAGGCAACAATCAACGTATTGATCGATACTCCTGACAAAAAAGGAGCTGCATTTGGCGCCATGCACACTTTTCCTCTAAGAGATGATCATCCTGACTACCCTGCTCTGACCATGGCAAATCAAATGTTTGGTGGTGGCTTCATTAGTAGCAGACTAGCCAATAGGCTGCGACAGAAGGATGGTCTCAGCTATGGAGCCAGATCCTTCTTAAGTGTTGGATCTTTTGATGAAAATGCGACTTTTGGAGCTTATGCGATTTGTGCTCCAGAAAATTTGGCACGCGTTGAAATTGGATTTACTGAGGAATTAAATCGTGTTATTCGCGATGGATTCACAGCGGAGGAATTAGAAGATGCACGACGAGGTGTTCTTCAAAATTCTAGAATCGATCGCGCCAAAGATGGGAGGCTCGTTGGAACTTTAAGCAGAAACATTGATCTTAAAAGAACGATGATGTGGGATAAGAAGTATGAGGAAGCACTAAGAGCACTTACCGTAGAAGAGGTAAATACAGTTTTTAAAAAATATTTCCCACTGACTAATTTTTCAATAGTAAAAGCAGGTGATGCCTCCAAAATGGAGACTTGAACATTAAGATTTAAGCCTGATTGTGGATTTGAAAATAAATGGAATTTGCAAATAATAGTATATTCGAATAGGAAAGCATGTGAGAATTTTTAAGATAAAAAAAAGCCACAAACCATTGCTCCAACTATTGATATCATTTGTAAGCGCTTCATTCGCATGGTCTCTTTCCGCACAAGACACTTTAACAAACATAGATCAGTACCTTGAGGAAATTGATTTAGTCGAGGCCAATGAGGGCTCTTATTCGTCTCAGTTGTCTGATTTACTGATGAGCTTGGGAAACTCATACCAAGCTAATAGTGATTTTGAAAATGCAAATCTTGTTTATCAAAGAGGAATGCAGATCGAAAAGATTAACTATGGCCTTTTTAGCTTAAGCCAAACTCCGTACTTAAAAGCGATTGCAGAATCTCATCGAGCAGTGAATGATTGGGAGCAATCTCAAAAAGCGATAGATCAATATTATCTCGTGAATGAAAAAGTCTATGGAAAAAGTGACATCAGAATGCTACCTGTTATCGAATCGCTGATCAAATGGCATACCGACAGTTATAATATGAGGGATCCTCGAGATAGCTTTCCAAATCTAACATCTCTCGAAATTCTCGCAAGAAAGCTGCATGTAATATTAGATGAATCTGCGGATTTAGGTGACCCATCGACTCCCAAGAAATATCAGCAAATCGGTCGCATTCAATATATGCTCGCTCGCCATATTAAGGATTATGGACTGCCACAAGAAGGTGGGATGTCAATCACAACTGACAGATATGCTACTGAAAGAAACTCACCCATCAGTTCTCATAATTATTATTCAAGAGGCTCTGCCGCTCTTCAAAAAGTCGTTAAGGCTACGATGGAGCAGAGTCCATCAGTGATGATGGATCAGATTGAAGCAGTGGCAAATCTAGGTGATTGGTACCTCATTTTTGGTCAAGTTGGATCGGCTACAAAAGCATATAGTCTTGCCGATGAGCTAATTTCTGTTTCTTCAGAGCCAGAGTTGATTAGGAATAATATTTTTGGGATGGGTAAGATAATCAATTTTGATGAACCGAGTAAAGATAGATCTTTAAATGACGAGGGAGACTTTAATCTTATTGAAGTATCGATGACCATCTCTCGATCAGGCTCAGCACTGGATATCGAGATAGATAAAGAAAAAAATGATCTTACTGATGATGATGAGAGAGTACTGANAAAATACTTTAAGAANCGCAGATTTAGGCCATCATTTTCTGATGGGAAAACNCGATCAATGCAACTTATNCTTCCATATTATTTACCCAAGGTTGAAGCATAGAAATGCTAGCTGTCATAAAAAAAATTATTGATTCTGCAATACTTGGAANNCTTATCCTTGGGATTATTGGTTGCCAAATGCCATCATACCAGACCGGTGGTATGCCCTCGCTTCCTGGAGGATCGACAACAATAAGCCCCCCGAGCTCATCACAACCGTCGGGGTCACAGAGTCCTTCAACTGGAACTCAGGCGCCCTCAGGAGGTCAGCCAGGTATGCCAGACTCATCAAAAGAGTCTCCAATACCAGGTGGTGATGGAGGGGAAAGTATGGAGGACCTCGATGGGGCGCTAGATGACTCATTGGATGGTTTTGATGATACTTTAGCTGAAAAAAGTGGCGATACCCGTATAGATGAAATTGATATATTAAGCCCGGCAGGCGGCTCCTCTCTCGAAGACGACGATGAGATAGGACCATTAAGTGACGCAGATGTTATTGTAGTTGAAAATCAAGACTATGATATGGAAGCTCAATCAGGTGCTAAGTTGGAGACGAATGATGGAAAAATGACTCAAGCTGCGATAGAGGGAATTCCAGGAGAAGGCAGTGAGACGAGTAAATCTGCTGCAGTCCCTGAAGATATTGGGGATGGTCAAGGAGACGATATTGTTCTGAGGCAGATAAGAGAAGCGGCAATGAAAGAACGCAATCCTGTATTGAGAGACAAGCTATGGGATGAGTATAGAAANATTAAAGGCATTTAAGTTGGAAATTAACGCAAAAGAACAGATTAGCTCTCTTTNGAAATCGAATACTTTATTTACGTGTTCTATTTTCTTTTATTTATTAATTTTGTGCACTTCAAGCATCGCATCAATCGACAAAGTTACGTCATCAACTCCAATTCAATTAATCACTCCCACTTACCCGATACCAGAGAACCTGTTGTTGGATATTGGAATCCCAACATTAAATGACGGACTTTACCTTTCTGATGACGACGATTTGGTATTCCCAGAAGTCAGATATGCTGAATCAATATATTTTGCTAATCAACTTGCGAAAGTGCTGGAAAAAAGTGGTGCCTGGGGTGCCGTAAGAGTTATACCTAATGATGAAGTTGTAACCGATGTATTCATAAGAGGCGTCATTTTACATTCAGATGGTGAGAGACTGTCCCTTGAGATTTCAGTCTCTGACATCTCGGGACGCAAATGGTTTTCCAAAAAATATACCAAAGTGGCGGGCAGGTTGGCCTACGATAGAAAGATGAGATCCTCACTTGGCGATCCTTTTCAAAATGTTTTCACTCAAATTGCTAACGACATGCTCCTAACCAGAGAGCAGCTCGCGNAAGAAAATGTAGAACAGCTTAGGAACATATCTGAGCTAAAATTCGCTGAAAAGTTNTCTCCAAAAGCATTCTCGGAATATATGAAAACGGATAAAAAAGGCGTCACGCGACTTGAAAGATTACCTGCAAAAGAGGACTCTCTCCTCCAAAGAGTAACCAAGATTCGGCAGCGGGATTACATTTATATAGACACCATGCAAGATTACTACGATTCTTTTTCGCAACAAATGCATTTTGCATATCAAGACTACAGGGCAGCCACCTATGACTCTGTAGTGAGATCAAGACAACTTGATCGTCAAGGTAATAAAAGAATAATTGCTGGGATAGGGTCGATTTTAGCTGGAATTTATGGAAGAACGCAGGCAGAGACAAGGCTTGCCTCAGATGCTGGATCAGCTACAGCAGCTGTTGGAGGCTTTATACTCAAGTCGGGTCTAGAAAAGAAGCAGCAGGCAGCCTCTTTCGATGAATCTATTGCAGAAATGGGATCTTCATTAGAATCAGAAATTGCACCTCAAGTTATAGCTCTCGAGGATCAGACTATTACTCTGACAGGAACTGTAAGAGCGCAGTACGATCAATGGCAGTCGTTAATGGAAAAGATCTATATAAAAGAAAGAGGATCCTTGTAAAAGAGAGGATTCTTTTATGCATCAAAAAATATTTAATCAGTTACGGACGCTAGAGATTTAATAGATGAAAAAATTTCTTCTATTGGTGCTTTCATTGGCGGCGCTTTCTGTGATTTTTATTTTACCTAATTTGGAAATTCAAACAGTGCTCACTGATTCGGAGGAGATGAATACTTTATCATCAGTAGACTCCAATGAGATTTCTCAATCGACTATCGCAGAAAAAACAAGATATAGAAAAAGTGCCCAACTGATACTCGAAGAATTAATAGAGGTAAGAGACATATTAGAATCTCAATCGGTTGATAAATGGGGTGACTCTGAATTTAAAAGTGCCTTAAAGAATGTCAGTGAGGGAGATGAGTTGTACCGAACGGGAGACTACTTAGAATCAATAGAGAAGTATAAGAACGCTCTTGATCAGCTTATATCTTTGAAATCAAGGGGCAAAGAAATAGTTCAACAAGCAATTAGTGAATCAAATAAAGATATAGAAAAACTGGATTCAGAACTATTGATTCCAAAAGTTAGGTCCTCAGTTAACCTAGCCAGTCTTATTGAACCTGATAATGAAGATATCAAATTACTGAAAACAAGAATTGAAAACCTACCAGAATTATTTAATCAAATAATGCAGAGTAGGCAACTCATAGGATCTGGAAATTTCTACGATGCCAAAAATATTCTGACTGAGGCATCGCTGATAGATCCAAACAGACTGCAAACCAAATTAAGGTTGAATGAGCTGCAGCGATTAATTAAGGAAGAAAATTTCACTCGATTTATGAGTGAAGGCTTTAATGCACTAAACAAAAATGAGTTTAGTTTAGCTCGTGAAGTTTTCAACGAGGCTCTTATCACTTACCCAAACCGATCAGATGTTAGAGAGGCTCTTGTTCAGCTCGAAACAAGACAAACGTCTTTTCAAATATCAACAAAGATTGCAATCGCAGAATCTGAAGAAAAAAAAGAAAATTGGCAAAAAGCTCTTGAAATTTATGAATCAGTGCTCCTCCAAGATTCGACTCTAACTGATATACAGGCAAAATTAATCAATATTCGGATAAGAGCGCAGTTGGACAAAAATATACAAAATTTCATTTATAACCCCCTCACATTGTCTTCGGAGTCTAACTATCAATCGGCAAAAAGTTTACTGCTCAATGCTAAAAGAATTAATAACCAAGGAGTAAAACTAAAAAATCAGATACTTAAGTTATCTAACATCATAGAGGACTCAAGAAAACTATTTAATATCAATCTTCTATCTGATCAAAAAACTGAGATTACTATTTTCAAGATCGGAACCATAGGTCTTGTCGAGAAATATACTATGTCACTCGTTCCCGGCAAGTATATTGCTCAAGGAAGAAGATCAGGATTTCGAGATAAAAGAGTAGAATTCGTCATCGAACCAAGTCAGACTGTAAAAAATATCACTGTTATTTGCTCTGAAAAAATATAGCGCTGAACTGCTAACTATTTTGTCTGCTCCAAATATAACAATTTGTGCGTATACTGATTCTGGAGTAATAATAAACCAACTAAATAAAGAACAAAATATACAGCTGTGTGGTTAGATGACATCAAAAAATAAAATCTCCGCAACGGAATTTAGTCCTATCCAAACTCCTATACTTTCGAAAAATAAAGAGGTGTCAAAGCGATCTATCCTATTGATTATGCTCATATTCGTGAGTGGCGTAATTGTTGCCTTTTTGATGCTTTCCCGCTCCGTTATATTTGTAACTCAGCCTGAGGGAGCAAAAATAAATGTTGATGGACTAAGTTTTAATATTGGAAAAAACTATCTGTTTTTGCAAGACGAATATGTAATAAGAGCATCAAACCAAGGATATTTTACTCTTGAGGAGATTTTAAATCTTAAAGAAGACTACTNTCCTGANATTAAACTGAANTTGATCCCATTGCCGGGAGATCTCAAGATTGATTCCAATCAATCNCCNATCGAGGTNATNTTAGATAATGTTTTTCAAGGNGAAACACCTTTAATTATTGAAAANATTGACAAAGGCTTACACGANCTAACGTTTAANAANTATGGATACTTTACTAAGAATGAAAATNTTGANATACAAGGCCTTGGCAAAAAACAAAAGCTGAATATATCACTTGACCCGTCTTGGGGTAANGTAACCTTTTCATCAATACCNAATAATGCAATGTTGTCAGTAGANGGAAAATTGCAAGGCAAAACTCCAATTACCACTNAAGTTCTTGAGACTGGTTCGGAAATTTCGATCTCATTGCCTGGCTATAAAACATTTGTAAATGAGGTATTTGTTAAGGCAGGCTCATTCTCAGAATACGAAACTATTTCAATGGAACTAGCGGATGGTTTACTCAGTCTAATTAGCCAACCACCTAGCGCNAATGTGACTATAAATGGTAGTTATGTAGGAACAACTCCATTAAATACNCAACTAAACGCTAATCAAACGCACAAAATAGATCTGTACCTTGATGGATACCTTAAAACATCAAAAAATATATCTCTTAATCCTGAGGAAAAATTTGAGCTTGAAGTAAATCTTATAGAGAATATTGGAGAAATATATATCGACATAACTCCCAAAGATGCATCGGTGACAGTAGATGGAAGATCTGTTAGATCTGGAAGCCAAACTTTGAAACTACCCGCTAAACAACACCAAGTATCTATTTCAAAAACTGGTTATGAAACCAAGATACTCTCTATTAATCCAAGACCTCAAATGACGCAATCAATATCTGTAAACTTAATGACTCTAGAACAAGCCTATTGGGCTTCTAGACCAGAGATGATCACATCCCCTGTTGGCAATAAATTAAGGCTTTTTAAGCCAAATGGTGAAATATTTTTTCTCGGTGCACCGAGAAGAGAGCCTGGGAGAAGAGCAAACGAGACCAAAAAGTTGGTGCAATTGAATCGGCCATTTTATTTAGCAACGACAGAGCTTAGTAATGCTGAATATAGAGAATGGAGATCAGAACATAATTCATCTTCAATTCGCGGTGTTAGCCTCGATTTAAATAAGCAGCCAGTATCGAATATTTCATGGGAAGATGCTGCGTTATTTTGTAATTGGCTTAGTGAAAAAGAGGGTCTCACTCAATTCTATGAGGTCACCAACAAAAAAGTTAGTTCAATAAACTGGAATTCAAATGGCTATAGACTTCCAACAGAGAGTGAGTGGGCCTGGGTATCCAAAATATCAAAAAATGGTGACTCTAGAATTTTTCCTTGGGAGGGTTCCTCATACCCGCCATCTGAAGTGGCAGATAACTATGCAGATGAAACTGCGAGTGCCATTCTCCCTTTTGTAATAAAAAACTATAATGATCAAAACACTGTTTCTGCTGATGTTGGAAGTTACAAACCAAATGAGAAAAAAATATTCAACTTAAGTGGGAATGTGTCAGAGTGGACTAATGATTTTTATGAAATACGTGCTAATACTAGTGAACCATTGGTAGACTACAGAGGTCCAAATTCAGGAAATCGTCATGTTATAAGGGGAGCCAGTTGGGCCCTTGGATCGAGGTCGGAATTGAGACTCAGCTTTCGTCAACCGGGGAGTGAGCAGCGTCCTGACGTAGGCTTTAGAATAGCTCGGTATGTTGACGCACCCAGAGAGGATTTATGAAATATACGCAATTTATTTTTTTAAACTTAATCTTCATGAGTGGATTAGTCGCAGATGAGACCAATACTGCAAAGGCACAAGTTGCGAGTAACGAATCTGACGAAATAATTGCAAATGACGTAAAAGAATCACAGACACTAGATCAAAGCACACAAAGTAATGATTTTGATCCAGATGAGGAAATCTCTGAAGACTTTCCAGTACCCATTCCTTATGATATCTAAACTTTAAAAGGTTAAAAAGATGGCGAGCTCAACCGATAGAACTTCAAATGAAATGTTTTTCCAAATTGTNGCACTATTACTTTCGATAATTATTGTTCATACGATTTATGTGACCGTTATNAGACCAAACGCNGANAATATTATTAAAAAACATGCAGAAATGGCTGCCGCTGGNGAGCAATATGAAGTCCCAAGATCATTCTTCGTNGTCATAAANGATCTAGAGCAAGAGTCTTGTTTTATATTGATGCTTTGGTCATTGTCAATAATGGGATATAAATCTCGTATNGCNATGCGTGAAAAATCCATGCTTTCCGAAANGTTTTTCAATTTAGCNGANGGCACCAAAATATTACCTCAGGATGTGAACCAACTCATACGNCCCATCGAGTCAATCTCCCAAGAGAAAGACTTTTTCCTTTTGCCACGAACGTTGAAGGCTGCTTTATCACGGTTCGAAGTCACGAATAATGTTCAGTTTGCGTCGGAGGCTATTGATGGCGTTTGTGAAGCCGAAAATGATCGACTTGACTCAGAGCTNTCTATGATTCGATANATAACATGGGCAATCCCGTCAATCGGATTTATAGGAACAGTANGAGGTATTGGAGCAGCACTTGGCCAAGCTCACGANGCNATGCAGGGAGATATAGCGGGTGTTACNAGTAGTTTAGGTGTNGCNTTCAACTCAACATTTATAGCACTCTTAATAAGTATGGTTGTTATGTTTTTTATGCATCAATTGCAATTGATGCAGGAACGACTTGTACTCGATTCTCACTCATATTGTGAGAATAATTTACTTCGATTTATGAAGGCGTCCGAATAGATGGCAGTCGCGCTACTTGAACTTAATGATCTTTGTTTAAAGATAAGTACCAAGGAAAACAAGATATATAGTGAATGTGGTTTTGCTTTAATCAATGAGTCCGGTATTAATACAGGTGAAGAGGCGTATAAAAGTAATTGGAAGTATCCAGATAAATGTCTNAATAATTATTGGTTATTTTTAGACCAAAATTTATTCAAAAAAAACTGGAGATGGGCTCGGCATAACGCTGATATCGCATATGCACAACTAAATAAACTTGTAACTAATGTGAGCTCTTCTACTGAGTTAATTTTAAGTGTTCCTCAAACCTTTTCATCTGAGCAGTTATCTCTAATATCCGGGCTCATAAAGGCATCTAATAGAAAACTTAAGGCCATTGTTGATGACAGCCTCCTCGCGTCCATGAGAATTAATGAAAACGCATGGATTATTGATATGCAGTTACATCAAACAACTATGACTTTTATTGAGAAATCAACCTCAGACTCCGGGAGTNTTTTCTCAGTAACAGATCATGAAACCTTTCCTAACTTCGGGTTTCTGCATATCTGTAATCTGTTAGCACAAGAAGTTTCAAATAAGCTAATTAAAAATTCTCGCTATGATCCTCTTCACGATGGTCCTGCAGCTCAGAGTCTTTTTAACCAAATCAAGAAAAATTTGTTAGAGATAAAAGATCGTTCAGAAGTGGTCTTCCAGATAAAAGGTCCATCAGGTATTTCTGAGATTTCTCTGGATTTGTTAGAGATAAAAACTTTGCTTGCAAGTGAATGGCGAAAAATATCAAAAAAAGTACTAAAATCAAATAAATCCTTTGCTATGAAAGGCTCTGCACAACTGCTAGAAAAAATTTTAGATTCGTCTGATCGATATCTTGGAATCGTTCCTGATTTTGATATAAATCATATATCCAAGATGATTGAAAAAAATCAATCTGAAAAAAACGAGATCGTAAAATTTGAGAGTATGAAAACTGATGAGAAAGCTTCTAGCAGTGCAAATACAATTGACCTTAACACCGCAACACATTTACTTTTTAATAATAAGGCATGGAATCTGGATAACCAACTGAGTATCAAAATTGAAGATAATTCGATNAAGACNGAACCAGGNATCAATAAAAATTCCGATCTCGCATTTGTGTTAAAAAATGGGCGCCTTGATATTTTCCATTGCACAGAGTCCAAGAATATTAAATTACCTAAGATTTTTAAAGCAGGTGAGGTAATTACAATAAATAAAACAGAAATACTCCTAATCGAAGTACAAAATGGCTAGAAAAAGAAGAAATATCGCTTTTAGTTTATCCTTTTTAGATATTATGGCGTGTGGCTTTGGCGCTGTAACCCTTTTGTTTCTCATTCTCAGACATAATACAAGTGAAATCATCATTCCTGATCAAAAGCTCTCCAATGAGGCAGAATTACTTGAACAAGATATTCGAGAGGCAGAACAATTAAAAACTGAAATTCTTAATAGTCTAGAGAACATCAAAAAAGAACTTGTGATCACACAGGGTATGTCTAAACGGATTATTACTGAGCTAGAAGAAAAAGAGAAAAGCATTCAAGAAGATCCAAAAAATTTAGATAAACTTCGATTACAGGTAAAAAAACTTGAGGAAGAAACGGCAAATATTGAAGAAGTTGAATTTGGAGATAAGGTAAGGGAGTTTGTAGGAGATGGTAATCGACAATACCTTACTGGTTTAACTCTTGGCGGTGAAAGAGTACTCATTTTAATAGATGGGTCCGCCAGCATGCTTGCCGATACTGTTGTTAATGCAGTTCGTAGGCGAAATATGGCTGATGATTTAAAATTAGCGTCTCCCAAATGGCGANGGACACTAAGGACCATGGAGTGGTTGCNAGCGCAGCTNCCGCCGAGNAGTAGGNTCCAAGNTTATACGTTTAGTGAGAATGCTAATGTAGTCCTTAGTGATAGCGATCGAGAATGGCTAGATGCCGCAGATTCTCTATCCATCGAACGCGTCGTAGAGGCTGCAAAAGCATACATACCATCAGGAGGCACAAGCCTTATTTCAGGTATTAGTGTTGTTTCAGAATTCGAAATGCGACCCGATAACATCTTTATTCTNACTGACGGCCTGCCNACTATGTCAAAATCAAAACCAAGAAACTACATGGTTTCAGGAGGTCAGCGAAAACAATATTTCAGTGAAGCCATCTCACAATTACTACCTGGTATTCCCGTAAATACTATTCTCTTTCCGATGGAGGGTGATCCAGAGGCTGCAGCGTTATTTTGGCAGTTAGCATTAGATACAAATGGAGCATTTATTGCTCCTTCAAAAGATTGGCCATAGATTAGGAGTTGAATATTAAAAAGCGAAAACGAGAACAGCAAGAAGCAAGNATTTCTTTTCTTGATGTTATAAGTTGTGGGTTTGGTGCAATAGTATTACTTTTGATAATAGCAAAAGTTGGTGATCCCTCGGCCGTTGAGGAAATCGAGTCAAATATAGTCGAATCGATTGAGCAGTATCAAAGAGCATTATTCACTGTTCGCGGAGAAACACGAGAAATTGACAAAAGACTCAAATCACGCCGTGAGCAACTTTCCGAATTAAATGAACGAATTGCGAGATTAAAAGAAAAGCTTGCCAGCGTCTCGAAACAGTCGGCAGAACTAGCGCAATCACAATCAGAGGAAAAGCAAAACTTGCAATTAGTGATGCAGGTTTTAACTGAGGAGATGCAACGACTTTTGGGTCCTGATTTCCAGCAATCGAATGACTTAGTGGGAGGAATTCCTGCAGATAGTGACTATATTATATTTGTGATCGATACATCTGGCAGCATGCAGTCATCTGCTTGGTCTAAAGTCCAGACCGAAATGTTAAATATTTTAGATGTCTATCCTGAAGTTAAAGGCCTTCAGATTATGAACGATATGGGTCAGTTTATGTTTAATCAATCTAATAGTGAATGGATACCTGATAGTCCTGAGATGCGAGATTTGATAATTGATAAATTATCTTCGTGGGCACCCTTCAGCAATTCAAGCCCAGTCGAAGGAATAGAAAATGCAATTAAAACTTTTTACCAGCCCAAACGTAAAATAAGTATCTATACACTTGGTGATGATTTTCAAGGAAGATCCATTAGCAAAGTAGTTAAAGTGATTGATTCTTTGAATATAGCGACAAATAACGAGAAAAGGCTCGTTAGAATACACGCAATAGGGTTCCCCGTGCATTTGAGACCAGGGGTATCGCCTAATAGATCTGCTATAAGGTTTGCGGCGCTTATGAGAGAGTTAAGTTATAGTAACGGTGGCACATTCATTGGTTTGAATGGCCTAGATTGACAGTGATGAGTTATTCGCAGATGACAAGTACTAAAAAAATGAAATTCTTACTGATAATAGCATTGTCAATTATTTTGAGCTCGTGTAGTTCAGTCAGTAACGTAAGCGTGAATAAATCGTTCCCTGATGTATTGTTTAGTCCAAAAGAACTCAAGACAGCGATTATATTTACTGATGAGTTTTCTCAATTTATAGGAAAACCGAATGACAAAACAACGATCGACCTGGGCTTGTCCCAAGTAAATCTGTTTAAAAGTGCATTTAAAGGTTTATTTTCTGAAGTTTATTTCATAGAAAATACTGATTTAGTTTCCGAANATACTGATATGGTAATTTCCTTATCCAATGCAGACGTGCAGGTTGCAACACCCTCTGAAAACTATTTAAATGTTTTTGAAGTATGGATCAAATATAACTTAGTAATANAAGATCCTGATGGTCGCACAATTTCTAACTGGTTTATGCCGGCTTATGGTAAAACTCCGAGTGCCTTTCTTTACTCAAAAGAAAACGCGATAAGTCAAGCTGCAAATGTGGCTTTGCGGGATGCTGGCGCCAAGCTTTTACTTGACTTTTACCGAATACCTTCGGTCAACCAATGGGTAAAAAAAAGAAATCAAAATGATCAAAAACTGTAAATCTCTTCTCTTTTCGATATGCTCAGGCCTGATGGTTCTATCGGGATGCTCAGCTGTCACGACAGTCGATGAATTTCGCCCAACCAACCAAGCAATCCAGCTTAACGACTCTGAAAAAGTGGTTATCTTAGGCCGGAGAGATGCCGGTCATTATGAAACTGATAGCGAATTCATCGATTGCGTCGCCAACAGGATTAACTCTGCTAATATTCGAGTAGTTGCTGAGCAAGAATTCATAGACTCTATATATCCTTGGTTTGAACCTCGCACAGCTCCAAAAGGACTACCGAGATTAAAACGATTAATGCAAGAAAAATCGGTGCGCGTCAAAGTTGATGAACAAAGTATAAGATACTTAGTTTGGTTAGATGGATCCACCGAGACTATGGGTCAGGGAGGATCAATAAGCTGTGCTGTCGGTCCTGCAGGGGGGGGATGCTTTGGATTTGCACAGTGGGATAAACTATCAACCTATGATGCAACTATTTGGGATCTTGTTGATTTGACTGAAAAAGGCCGATTAAGAGTGGACTCTGAGGGGACATCCTATTTAATAGGTGCGGTTGCGCCCATTCCCCTACTAACCCCTGTAAAGAGTGATGCATGTAGTTCACTTGGGAATCAACTTCGAGAATTTTTTACCGTGGAATAATTCGAAGATAATGTATACGAATCGCTACACACATTTAATTTTATCCATGGCTTTAGCCTTGATGGCGTTCAATGTGCAATCGAAGGTTACGGGAGAAGAGATTTACAATAAAACGTTGGAGAGCACCCAAATATATGATGATAAAACCTTACAAGAATATATTCGAAGACTCGGCGAAGAGATCGTTGCAGTATCGGAAATGCCTGATCAAAAGTTTATTTTTACCCTTCTCGATTCGCCAGATTTAAATGCGTTTGCCACCAGGGATAATTATATCTATGTTAATAGAGGTCTTTTGAATTATGTAAGTAATGAGGCTCAACTAGTCTCGGTAATTGCTCACGAAGTTGGACACATAACTCGAGAGCACGTCCTTGGGCAAGAAGAGAAGGCGACAGGAGCAAAAATTATATCCACAATTGCAGGTGCACTTTCAGGAAGCTCAGAGGTTTATGAAGCCAGCATGGCTTATGCAAACTCGCTGATAAAAGGGCGAGGAAGAAAAAATGAGCTTGAGGCAGATGAAGCCGGCGCAGAATACATGGCAAAACTTGGATATGAACCTGCAGAAATGATATCCATGCTATCAATCATGAAAGATTACGAATCTCTCCAAAAAAAACAAGCTACTTCGCGCGGAGTAACAAGACCAACGTATCATGGTGTATTTTCATCACATCCGAGAAATGATTCTCGATTGCGAACCGTGGTGATTAAGGCGAATCAACTTAAATCTGACAGATCTCGAGGAGATGGCGCCGAAAATTATAGAAAGCTAACTGATGGTTTGGTATGGGGTGAGAACTTTTTAGCTAAAGTATCGCCTCCTGAAAGATACTCTAGGATGGATGTTAGAATTCGAATAGATTTCCCCAAGAATTGGACACACCTCGAAGACAAAAACAAATCAACTGTCATCGGGTCGTCAGAGGATGAATCTGCCAAACTTACAATGACTACTTTTCGACGAACGATTCAAACTCCTGAGGAATATTTATATAACTATCTTAATGTACCAATGCTTGAAGATGGAGAAGCTATCACGCCATCTGGTCTCAAAGGCTTCACCGGGATATTAAAGAACGAGAAAGGTAAAAAAATTAGAATAGCGGTTGTTTATTACAAGCTAAACGCATTTCTCTTTAGTGGCGAAGTTGAAGATTCCAACAACTTCACTAAAACTGACGAACTGTTAAAGGAATCTATTAATACATTTAGACCAATATCCTCTGCCGAAATAGCTGGTCAGAAACCAAAAGTGATGAAATATTTAAAAGTAGAATCTGCTAAAACTTATGAGGAAATTGCCAGTGCAGAAGGTCTGAATAAAAGAGATATTGATACCTTAAGAATAATAAATGGTCATTACCCAACCGGCGAACCAAAAGTCGGACAATGGATAAAAATTTTTCGACAATAGTCGAGTATTCATAATCCAGGCACTTAATTTGTGGGAAAATTTAAAGGACAATACTTTCTTCCAATACTATTTTTAATATCAGTTATATCGATATCTTTGATATTTTTAAAAGACACTCAGGAAAAAGCTAATGAATTTGACTATAAATTCACTCCTCAGATGGACGAAGTGAATCAACAAACAATATTGAATCTGAGTCAAAAACTGAATTTAAATTTAAACGAACCGATCAATGAAAATTTCTCGGAGGAGCAGTCGAAGCTAACTGGAATACTATCAGCTGTCAGTGACAAAAAGTCTCCTAGCCGCGAAGAGCTAGTTCTTTTTTATGAAAACAATAAACATAGATATGAGGGAGATATCATATTTGAGTTTTTGTATTTAGTATTCCCTAGCAACTCATCCAGAACTGATTCCTTTTCACAGGCAGAGCAAAAATTAAAAATAATTAATTCAGAAGAAGAGATCTCACCTTGGCATTTCTCAGGAAATCTAGATCCATATCTACCATCAAATTCGAGTTTAGTCAGAAAATTCGGATATGGTTTTGCCTCTAAATTAAAAACTCTTTTGGATGAAGAGAAGTTGGAAAAAACGCCAGGATGGATAGGACCAATAATGGGGAGGGATGGAGCTTATTTGCTGAACATCAGTTCTATCAGTACCAGTTCCGCTCCTAACTTAGACGCCATAATTGAAGAAGTGACAAATGATTGGAGGTTAGATCAGATCAAAAACTAGCTTAATTGCAACGACTCAAAAAATTGTCGGTACCCTGCCTGTTTTGAATTTTCCCATGCTTTTAATGCAGCAGTTCCGATAATTGCCACATCTGCTTTACCTCTGAGGAAGTCTAGATCTGACCTGTTACTGATACCAAAGCCAACTCCCAATGGGACATCAGTATATTTCCTGCATCTATTAATAAGTGATTCTATACTATCGTCCATTATTGTTTTAGATCCAGTTACACCCTTTCTTGCAACCGCATAAACCATTCCACTGCAAGACTTTCCAAGTTTTTTTAATCTCTCTTCACTGGTCGTCTGAGTCATTAAAATAATGGGATCCAAATCAAGTTCCCTTGACATCGAATGTAAGTTCACTGCCTCTTCAATTGGAAGATCGGGTATAATATACCCTTCTCCCCCAGCCAACTTTAGTCGCTGTAGAAACTCTCGCTCCCCCATTTGAAAAACAGTGTTGAAATACCCCATCATTAAGACTTTAAACGAGAATCGACTTGTTACTTCTGACATAAAGTCAAAGCACTTATCCACTGTGGTGCCAGATTTAATCGAAAGTTCATTGGCTTTGACAAATAAGGGACCATCTGCACTGGGTTCAGAGAATGGAAATTGCAATTCGACTAAATCAACCCCACAATCCTCCATAATCTCTAAAGCGGAAATGTTGTCGTCAAAGCTGGGATAACCGCAGACTACATGACCCATCACTAAGATATCTTTGTAGTCCAACTTTTGNTCAATGAAAGTCTTGATGCCCATCAGTTTCTTTCCAAATCATAATCGCGAGCTTTACCAGTTATAAAATTTTTCCATTTAGAGTCGTCCAGAGCATCAGCAATTGTAAAAATGTCTTTATCTCCCCTACCCGATTGATTTATTAGTATGATCTTATCTTTGCTTAACGATGGAGCCTCTTTGATTGCAGTAACAAAGCCATGAGTCGTCTCCAATGCTGGAATAAGTCCCTCGGTTTTCATAACAAGTTTGAGAGCCTCTTTCACTTCCTCATCAGTCGCCGCTTCGAAACGAACTTTTCCCTGCTCCCAGAGGTGAGAAAAAATCGGATTTATACCAATATAATCCAGTCCAGCCGCAACAGAGTGAGTTTCACTCATATTGCCATCCTCATTCTGAAGAAAATATGTCTTGTAACCTTGGGCAACCCCTACTTTCGCATCATCATATGCAAGACGAGCTGAATGCATATAGGACCCAACTCCCTTGCCTCCGGCTTCACAGCCTATGAGTTCAACCCTCTCATCATCCATAAAGCCCTGAAAGATTCCCATGGCATTTGAACCTCCGCCTACGCAAGCATATACCTTGTCTGGAAGTCGCCCAGTTTGCTCTAACAATTGCTTGCGTGCCTCTTTGCCGATAATTGATTGAAACCAGCTAACCATTTCAGGGAATGGGTGTGGGCCACAAGCAGTGCCTAAAATATAGTGAGTATCCGCCATGTTAGTAACCCAATCGCGCATACATTCATTGACAGCATCCTTGAGCGTTTGTTGTCCATCTGTAACAGATATAACTTCAGCTCCTAAATTTTCCATCCAAAAAACGTTCGGACGCTGCCTCGCTACGTCGACCGCTCCCATATATATTCGACAATCAAAACCAAATTTTGCAGCCATTGTTGCCGTCGCAAATCCATGTTGCCCTGCTCCGGTCTCCGCAATAACACGTTTTTTACCTAGCCTTTTACACAAAAGCCCCTGACCAATTACATTATTAACCTTGTGAGATCCGGTGTGATTCAAATCATCGCGTTTAACATAGATTTGAGCTCCGCCCAGATGTTTTGACAGATTTTCAAGGTAAGTTATAGGTGTGGGTCTACCCGAATAGCTTTGCAATATTGACTCGTACTCAGCCCAGAAACCAGGGTCATTTTTGCAGTCCCGAAAACATCGTAAAAGCTCCTCTATCGTTCCATGGAGAATTTCNGGCAAAAACACGCCACCGTAATCACCATAGTAACCCTCACGACCTTCAGAGAAATCAAAAATATCCATTGCTAGACCCCAATAAAACACAAANAGATGCCAAAAAAGACAGCNAAATTTTACGGCATTCAAAGATGTAAGACAATTAAACAAAGTTTCTTTGAATAGAAACGAATACGTTATTTTTATATGACCAGTTTTCTTGTGTGAGTCGAAAAGCTAAATATCAATAGATTCATTATGTTGCGTCTTTTATCCACAACTTTTCCAGTTTTTTTAACCTTAAAATCAAAATAAAAATAAAAAAATACACTACATATAGTGTATTAATACTTGCGCAACACAGGATGTAGGATAAACTAGGAAATTCGTGTGAAAAATTTTTTAACACTAATTTCGTAAGATCTGGAGTTAAGCTGAACGAACTGTAGGCGGATTGAGCCGCCACTTACTGAAAACCAACGCGAAGGGAAAAAGATGAGCGCAACAAAACTAAAGTCTGTCAATTCGACTAATGAAAAAATCATACCTATGCAAGAAGCTTCCTTGGATATTTGGGACAAAAAATATAGGTTGAAAGATGAAGAATCTAATCCAGTAGACTTAGATGTAAATGCAACTTACAAGCGAGTAGCAAAAGCTCTTTCGGACGTTGAGAAACAGGAAGCCAGGGAAGTTTGGCAGGAAAAGTTTCTTTGGGCCTTACAACATGGTGCCATTCCAGCCGGCAGAATCATTTCAAATGCAGGAGCTCAAAAATACAAGCCAGCCACGTCCACGATAAATTGCACTGTGTCTGGAATCGTCCCTGATTCAATGTCTGGAATCCTAGAGAAGAACTTAGAAGCAGGCCTTACACTTAAGGCAGGATGTGGGATTGGTTATGAATTCTCTACTCTAAGGCCCAAAGGCGCTTATGTCGCAGGAGCGGGCGCATATACATCAGGACCGCTCTCCTTTATGGATATATATGACAAAATGTGCTTTACAGTCTCTTCTGCAGGAGGGCGCAGAGGAGCACAAATGGCGACATTTGATGTTAGCCACCCCGATGTCTTTGATTTTGTAAAGGCAAAGAGAGAGGATGGGAGATTAAGACAATTTAATCTGTCTCTGCTCATCACTGAAGAATTTATTGATGCCGTAAAAAAAGATGGTGACTGGGACTTAACATTTCCTGTCAGCCACAAGGAAATCGAAGGCGGTCTCGATTTGTCTGGAGATAATATTGTCTGGAAGCAATTCCCAACTTCAGATGGATACACNACNAATGAGAANGGACTGGTNGCGTGTAGGATTTATGAATCGATTAAAGCTCAAAAACTATGGAANGCCATAATGTCATCNACCTATGACTATGCNGAACCTGGATTTATTCTTATTGATGAGGTGAATAANAAAAATAATAATTGGTTTTGTGAAGATATAAGAGCNACCAACCCTTGCGGTGANCAGCCTCTGCCGCCCTACGGNAGTTGCCTCCTTGGCTCTGTAAATTTAACGAAGTTTGTCAGAAAGCCNTTTACTGAGGAAGCNTACTTTGATTGGGATGAATATAAAGAGGTCGTNAACGTATTCACNAGNATGCTTGATAATGTNGTAGAAATTAATGGCTTGCCATTAGATGGCCAGAGAAGTGAAATAGAGTACAAGNGACGGCATGGGATGGGCTTCCTAGGTCTTGGCTCCACAATTACAATGCTGAGAATGAAGTATGGTGATCCAGAGTCTCTAGAATTCACAGAAAGAGTATCGAAAGATATGGCGATATCTGGTTTAGCGGCAGGGCTTGAGTTAGCAAGAGAAAAAGGCCCAGCGCCGGTGATGGAGGATGATTTCAAGGTCACAAACGAATTACTATTCAAGCAACCTAGATTAGCAACTGATGGATATAAAGCTGGAGATACGATCAAAGGAAAAGTTTTACTAGCAAAATACAGTAGATATATGGAAAAAATTGCAGAGGAAGAACCCGACCTCGTCGAGGCAATTGTACAGGAGGGGTGCAGATTTAGTCATCATTCCTCGATTGCACCAACCGGAACCATCTCTCTATCACTTGCGAATAATGTTAGCAATGGAATAGAACCCAGCTTCGCACACCATTATTCCAGAAATGTTATAAGAGAGGGAAAGAAAACAAAAGAAAAAGTTGATGTCTTCTCCTATGAGTTACTCTCTTACCGTGAGCTCATTAATCCTCAAGCAATGCCTTTCAGTACTGATTCAAACGAAATCTTACCTGATTATTTTGTGAGCTCTGAAAATATAACGCCTAAAGCACATGTTGATATTCAAGCTGCGGCACAGAAATGGGTAGATTCCTCAATATCGAAAACAATAAATGTCCCAACTGATTGTGACTATGAGCAGTTCAAGGATATCTACCTTTATGCGGCCGAAAAAGGCTTAAAAGGGTGTACAACTTTTCGGTTTAATCCAGAAGCTTTTCAAGGAGTACTTGTGAAAGAGAGCGATCTCGAGAACACTACTTATAGCTTTACCTTAGATGATGGATCTTCAGTGGAATTCAAAGGAAATGAAGAGGTTGAGTATGATGGAGAGACCCATACCGCAGCCAACTTATTTGATGCTCTGAAAGAAGGTTACTATGGGAAATTCTGACAGTAAAAAAATAGATAAGAAAATTGTCGGATACAAAGTAGTCTCCGATGACGCTAAGCCGGAGCCGATAACTGAGGCTGATAGTAATATTATTCAAATGCATGAAAAAGTCTCAAGACCTGAGGCGCTGTCCGGTAGCACA
>PALW01000008.1:18333-23668 GCA_002710745.1 Porticoccaceae bacterium | reverse complement strand
AAATCATCAAAACAACCCAAATCGTATTGAACTAACGCCTTTTTTCCCCAACCCTTCTCATCAAAAAAAATTCCTGCTCTCAGATTATTATCCTTGAAAAAACTTTGATTATAAGCACCATAAAATACATCGAAATCTACACCGAGTTCACCTAGTAATTCTTTGACAATTTGACTATATCCAGAGGGTTCTTGCATTGTTTGCGCACCCCCGTACCCTAAGAGGGATGTTTGATCTACTTGGAATTCGTTACGCTTTGCATGCCCACCAAAATCATCATGATTATCTAAAATTAGAATCTCTGCATTTGGACGATCTTTTTTGAAATAATAAGCGGCACTCAATCCACTTATTCCTGCACCAACAACTATCAAGTCATAGTGCTTATTGGAACTAATTGAAGCCAAGGGCCAGGTTTTATTCCCTTGCCTTGCAAGGGAATGCATCGCCTCAAAGGAGCCCGCGTGATTTCCTCGTAATCCGATTAATCCTGGAGGATAAAAATTTTGATCTTTTTGGACAGGAGACCAATTGCTAGTTTCTTTCCCAAAAGCTGCATTGACAGCGACAGATGCTGAGAATCCTGCTACACCTTGCATAAAATCGCGACGTGTTATTTTCTTGCCAAGTCCCAAAAATTTGTCAAGATTATTCATAAATAAACGACAATTAATTCTTTATCTAAAGTGCATCAATCAAACGATAATATAACATTCCCAGCGAAACCAGTTGATTCCTGAATAAATGCTGTCCTGGAAATATAACGGGTTTAATCTTAGAAAAAACATCAAATCTTTCGGCTGTTCCTCCAACAATATCTGCCATTATCTGTCCCGCAAGATGNGTTACATTNACACCATGACCCGAATATCCCTGCGAGTAAAAAATATTATCACTGATTCTACCCAATTGNGGCACCCTGTTAACTGTTACNCCTATCGTNCCTCCCCACCCAAACTCAAAATTAGTATTCTTTAACTCTGGATAAACTTTCAGCATTTTTGGAATTAAGGCGNTTTTAATTATTTCCGNATTGTCACCAAAATATGGAAATCTTCTTCCAAACAATAATCTTTTATCGGCACTGAGCCTAAAGTACTCGAGAATATAATTTGGATCGCAAACTGCTAAATCTTGAGGGTTTATCTTGTTGACCACTTCACTTGATAATGGCTCTGAACCGATAATAAAACTCTTTACGGGTAAAACAGCACCCCGTAATTTTGGTTCGAGAAAGTGATATGCATTTCCCGCCAGCACAACAAAGTCGGCCTCCACTGAACCGTATTGTGTCGCTACAACTGGTTTTACACCATGTGTAATTTTTATAACTGGAGACTTTTCGTTTATGACTGCTCCGAGAGCACTTGCGGCGTCAGCCTCACCGATACACAAATTAAGAGGATGCAAATGCCCGTTATANTTGATTTTAAGTCCACCTATATACTTTTGTGTCCCTAATATCTGACAAACNTCATCTCGATTAAGAAGCTCTTGCCCAAAATCAAAATTATATTCGTCCAATACTTTAGCGTAATTTTCTAAATCTCTAATATGTTTTGGTTTGATAGCAACATCGATATATCCATTCTTCAAATCACACTTAATATTGTATTTTTTTATTCTATCTCTAATTATCTTGTGACCCTGCCAGCCCATTTCAAACGCAAGTTTCTCGTTCATTTTTGAAAGATTTCTTGAGAGTCTAGACTCACCAGAGATTCCTCCAATCATCTGTCCTCCGTTTCGTCCAGATGCGCCCCACCCAACTTTATTTGCTTCCAAAACATGAACTTTATAACCTCTCTCAACCAAATGGAGGGCAGTTGAGATACCTGTAAAGCCAGCCCCAATAACACACACATCAGTCTTCTTATGCCCATTCAATTGCTCATAAGCTGTTTGTTTGTTTGCACTCGCTGCATAGTATGAAGCCGTATGGTCTTGATGCGAATCTGATATCATCATNAGATCTCAAAAANTTGAGTTATATAAGCTTTTTAAGTANTTTAAAACGCAAGTCTTACTTTAAAAATAAGAGATTCTACTTGAATATTTTCCCATCCATATTCCAGCAGATTTTTGGCTCCCTCGTTTCCACTCTCGCTTCCATAGTATCCCCCTCTACTATAAACCAAATATGCATCTGAAAGTGGGCCCATTCTATAGCGATATCTTATTTGTAAGGCTGTATCCGCAAAACTGAAATTACTTGTTAGGAGAGATGTCTCCTCTAATAGACCATTTGAGTTTATTTGGTATACCTCAGATAGTATCGCATCAACTGACGCCCACTGGAATTTCACTCTGAGCTCATGATCATCCGACGGATTCCAATCTGCAGATAGATTTAATGTTGCTAAATCCGCCTCATAGTTGGTCAACCTTTCGATCTCTGAATCCCATATCAACCATTCCTGGTAGTTTTTTATCGTAGCGTTACTGCCCAGAATAAGATTGTCACTGATATAAAAGCTTAATCCGGCTGTCAGACTGGTNTTTAAGTCTTTCAAACCATCAGTTTCATATCCGGCTGATAGAAAAAATATGACATTACCCCCTTGAGGACCAGTGTAGGAAATTGACCCCCATTTCTGACCAGGTTTTANAAACTCGCCGTTGTTCCTAGTTAATAGGTTATCCCATCCAGGAGCCTGAGTCCCCGCATTAAAATTTACCTTCGCTGTATTTTTAAAAGCAAGTTCAGCATCGGCATTCCACCATAGCTCAAGACGCTTTCCAGCATTATTTTTGGATCCACCAAATTCTGTTTTTATAAATGCCGACAAGAGATTTTTAAAANATAAATCTTGATTCCAATTTCTTTGAAAATTTGCATACCATTCGTTGTAGTCTCGTCTTNTCATATAGCCAAGATCATTCAAGTCAAATTCATCACCATAGCGACTGTAGTATAGGATGTATGAATACTCGTCCGATGGCTCATATCGCCAGCTAATCCACCCCGCAAAATCACTAGTGCTCTCATTCTCAATTTCAATGTTTTGTTTGATGTCACTATGCATCAAATGCACAAGTAGTTGAGTTTCGTCTGAGATCTGCCACTCGGAGTCAACCACATTTACTATTGCCTGCTTTTGAATGTTAGGATGATTGACATAAGTCATCCTATGTCCAAGAGCAAGATCCCCCGACTTTCTCTGGATTCGACTCGACAAATATTCAGAGCCATCAAAATTCGCCACGTCATCTTCTCGAACATAAAAAACACCCAAATCAAAATTATCTGAATATCTCGTAAACTTGGTCGCAAAATCTATATCTACTGGCAATCCCTGCGCATTTCCATAACCTGAGCCTATCCGGCGTGTATACAGAATCACATCCTCATTGGGCATCTCACTATTAAATAATCCCTGGTTCTCAGTAAAAAATGGTCTTTTCTCCGACATAAAGGTTTCAAATGCCGAAAAGTTAACCACTAAATCATCACTCTCTACTTGACCAAAATCTGGACTTAACGTTCCCGTAAGTTGCATACTATTATTTGGTCGCCAGATAAAATCGAGTCCAGTTTTTTTGTTATTAGAATCTGTACTGCCCTCACTTTTATGAAGGTTATGCGTATAGCTAAAATATGGATAAACTTCGAACGAGGTGCTTTCCTCTTGATTTACCTCAACTCTATGCCAATCTTGAATAAAAGTATTTCTGCTATAAAAAGCGTCTGGAAAAGCAAATCTCAACGACTCGTCGTAAACGACTCGTGAAAACCAGAAACTCATCTGTTTTTTTCCTGACTTCGATCTTGTCATCGGAGCTACAGACCAAGGTATAAAGATCTCGCTGTACCAATAGTTTTCATCACTGGATGTCGCCGAGTACCAAACTCCGTCCCAATCTCGTCGATATTTACCATTAGCTAAAATACCATCTTGCATGGAGTTTGCTGATCCAACAGTAAAATCATAGCCCGTTAGCTGATTACCATCAAAATCTATGCTTACAATGTTTCGATCACCTTTGATTTCCTTGTCTCGCGCAAATCTTCTATTTACTCTTTTAACATTTGATGGTTGATAATTTGAAAAGGCAACGTAAATGCCTTGAGCATTGGTTAGTAGCCTAACTTCTGTCTTGTACTTCGCAGAATCACCACTAAGGGGTTCCACAGTGACAAACTCATCAAATACTTGAGCATCATTCCAATCGATTTCGTCAACAATTCCATCAATTATGATTTCCGCCCTCACTGAGCTTGGCAGACAAATCAAGAAATATAGAAAAATAAAAAGAGGTGAGGACAACCTAATCAAAGTAATGGCCAAAAGTTATTATGATTTATGTATTCAACGAGTCTATATATTAACTTGTATGGAGGCCTTGTCTACTGGTTTTTGGCCCAGCGAGGTGATGTGTAGGGAATAATTAGAAACTCATCATTTTTGTGAATCATACCAGGAACCTCAACAACACCAACAAGTCCCCTTAGGTATTTTGCAACTTGCAAAAACAAAGTTTCATCTAATACATTTCCATTTTTATCCAAAATTTTTTGTGCTAGATTTTTCGACATTCCCAGACAAGGAGGATTATATTCTTCTACAATTAATTCGACACCTGAATCAAACTTAAAAATTGTACCCTTGGGTAGTTTCGAAAAATTGTTAGTCCCACTTACACAAAAATTTGCACCAATATCACCCGCATTAAGGGGAACTCTCAAATTCATTTTTTCACTTATTTCATCTAACTCCTCTGAGGATACTGCAGACCACTGCCTCTCATTTCGTCTCAAAGTATTTGCTACTTGTTTATCATCACCTTCCCAAGTAACCCTCTCAAAACCCGCATGTCGATCACTAATTACTCCATCCAAGCGAAATTCTAGTTGCTTTACTGATCTCTTTATTAACTCCTCTCCAATAACTCCGAGAAATAAAGAGTCAATTTTCCCTATAATTTTCTTCAAAAATACTCCTTATGTACTTTTATCCCAATTGCGCTTCCGACCTAATTTCTTTTCTCCACTCCGATAGATTCATTTCAATCGCAAAAAATCCAGCTATCCACATTGATTCATCCCATGCAAACATATAGTGTCCCCAGTAAATCCAGTATCCACAGAAAGACCATAAAATAGTGTATGAAATTACCTTCGTATATTTTACTATCGAAAAAATAGTTCCTGAGGCNTGATTTTTNTCTTGTAANCGGACGTTGATTTCGATNGCAAATATNATCAAAATCCATGCAATCGATTCANCCANATCCACGCTAGCCAGNTGTGTTTCAATATCAAGNCCNGNAGNATCCTGCACNATAAGTGNTGTTCTTGGATCACTGTAAAAAAATTGNGAGGCATTNGAAAGAT
>PALW01000008.1:0-18328 GCA_002710745.1 Porticoccaceae bacterium | reverse complement strand
CANGTNTCAGNNGTTATCTCAGNNTANTNGATNTTNNANGCGTAAGACTTCTCCATNCCNNCGAGTTGACATAANTCANTCACTCCTTGGATCTCAACAGCNGATAAAATCTCCNNNAGATNAANGNNGTANGNNTANGGTGTATGNGCAATTCCCAAAACNCAAAAGAATTTTNTNAAATTTAGNAGTAANACTTTATTTTTNGTAAATGCCTCATCAGATANCGCATATGTTTCTAACTCATATANTGCNATNAGAATAATCCAAGCACTCAAATCAATNGTGGTTGTAAATGCTCTGAATCTTTCACCAAGATTACTACCTTCAAACAATGTATGCTGNGCNANNGAGATATCNAACCANATNTANTANCCAAANTTAATAAGAAGNNNNGTGTANACAACCNCTTTTATCTTTTGCTTTAAGTCAAAGTTTGANTANGGATTNNTCANNTNANTCANNNNGTTAGNCTCTTNTNAATNNCTANTTCTGGNCTNTACCAAATCGGTGAAGTCCATGCCATCTCNCTTATCGAGGAAGAGTAAGTNCCATCCGAACATACTGACGGCCTTTNNTCNCTTGGGATTCGATCACAGTCAAAAGTATGCCATCGACGAGATTCAGGCTCTATGACTCTCATGTAATAGTATGATGNTAATGATCTATCAAAATCTGAGTCGGAAAANACTTTACATAGACTNTCAGCACCTTTTTTTTCTGAAATAACCGGAATTACACTGGTTCTCATTGCACCTGCCGAATCAATCCAGCCCTTNATCAGTTGNAAAGTCTCGATACCCAATCCATCAGGATCTTTCGATGCTTGCATTAAAAATTTAAGNTTTTTNCCTCCGNCTGAAGATTTTATGTCACCTCCCATAGGGACACCCGAATCATATGCTCTCTCAATCATATCTGGAGCTGCACAAAGATTTTCCTCTATATCCCAGCCAGCAAAAAACCTCGGTCTGATTCTGGGTCCCGAGGTTCCAAAAACNTCTTTTCGTAACAGCGCNTCAAAGATAGAGTCTCTGGTATTCTCCTCCGCCCAAACTCCAGCTAAACCTCCTGGGTTTCCGTCAATTCCACTAGTGAGGATGCCCTTTTCTAATCTTTCCAATGAAGTGCCCTCACCAACTACNGCACCAACCCATGANGACTCTTTGACATTACCAGCACTAGAAACATGNGTATCAGTTGATCCAATTACGCCGAGTTTGATCGGATTAAATCCTGTGGCTTGTTCTTCTTTTAGTCCAACGAGCAAGGCTGATCTATGGAAATCTGTAGGATCAACGCAACCTGCTCCAAGCATACCATTGTCTCCAACGACTCCATTTTCGCATTCTTNAGTTATNTGAGACGCTTGAGTAAATGCCAAAAGATCTTCTGANCTTTCATCTGGTGCTATATAAGTCTTATTTTCNCCCAAAATCCTAACTGCCTCNATGTCACATAATTCATCNGGAGCACCAATTACAGAGGAAAGNCCATTNATNCACTCNGAGCCGCCTTTATGNTGGAAAATCTCCATAATGGGTTCCCGTTTAAGTCTTGTAATTGCATAAGCAGATTTTGATTCTATGTCTTGAGCAATCTTCATGTAAGGTGCCATTCTGCCATTGGCTAAATTTGTATTATGCGGGATCGTAATGTAATCGCAGCCACTATTGGGTGGACACACTTTATTCAGAGCCGACCAAAGCTTGCTATCAATTGGAGCATCAATATAACTGATAGGCTCTTTAGGTACTGTGCTATTTCTGAAAATAACATTTCTATGGTAGTTCGAAGTCCCGGGCGTACCTGTGTATTCATAACCAACAAAACTTGTAAATCTGCATGGTGAATTTTCTTGATTAGCAGCCATTTGTATTTCCTGCCATGGTGTCTTTGAGTACTCTCTACATAATTCTCCATCTTCACCACAAACATCGACTAATCGTTTTGGACTTTCAGTAGTCAGAACAGACGCAAGCATCAACATTCCTTGACGCCCATCCACCCTAAAGGTTGTGCAAAAAGCACTATCAAATGCAGGGGATCCTGGCGTTGTGCAAAGTGCTCTCTCTCCAAGAAACTCACCATGNTCTGTTACNGCNAGAAAATCTAAGGGTCGATCAATTGTTGCCCGACCAATAGGCTTACCTGATGCGTCAAGTGGAAACATCGGAATTGTCTCTCCCTGTGCATATCGATTAGCATCAAGAGGAGTAGTGCCAGTGGCATTAGCTGCAGAATCATGAGATAGATTTGTATGTACATGAAGATCGCCAAAAAGTGCAATTCTATTCGAATCAAAAGAATCGCAAGGCTCTGCTATTTCAGCGTTGGTGTAGGAGAAACCTTCCAAAACAGGGTTCTTGACTCCACTCTCTCCACAGCCAGTAATCGCAATCAGTAATATTAATTGAATTATTCCTACATTTATTTTGATCCGCATGCTGTCTCTCCTAATTATTTTTATTATTGTCTTTAGGGCTCTGTTTTATATTGAGTCTCATTACTGTTGATTGTATGCCAAAATGCCTTGGAACCCACATATATATGATAAGCATCAGGAAGATCTATTGGTTTATCATTAATCAAACCCATCGCAAAGTAAATTTGATCTGGCTCATCTGTAATCTCAATAAATAGTTTTGAGCCACAATTCTTGCAAAAAAAACGTGTATATTTTTCAGAGGAATTATAACTTTTGAGGCAATCATGTCCGCTTAATATCTTAAATCCAGCCTTTGATGTCCCAGCGAAAGTTGCAAATGCAGAACCATGTATTCTTCTGCACTGGCTACAATGACAATGACTAAAGTCATTAATCCTATCGCTAATTTGCATACCTACAATCCCACATTCACAATTTATTAGATGATTANATACTTGNTGATTCATTTTTNCATTGACGCAACTAGTCCNCATAGCNGCTCCAAGATTCAGGAAANCCTGTCCATTTAGTGNATGTATATTCAGTGTTATCCCATGCTGGCCTCGAATCNAAAAACATGTGCTCTCCCTCGGGAAGGTCAAATACCCCATCCAAAATTCCCAGTGCAAGCCAAGATCGTGTCGGATCAANTTTAGGTCGGCACATAATAGATGATCCACAATTAGCGCAAAAATATCTATCCAATTCATTTGAAGAGGCNTATATTTTTAGATGATCCCNTCCTGCTAAAATATGAAGANATGTCGTGTCTATTCGAACCCACGATGCATAGGCTGCACCATGCAACCTTCGGCATTGCCCACAGTGGCAATAACTTAATGATTTAATCGAATCAGTGACCTTGATTTTAATAAGTGAGCACTCACATCTTCCGCGAACCATAATGGACAATACTTTATATTTAAAATTTCATCGGTGGTGTTATAGACGCTCGCGCATTCTTCCAAAATGGCTTATTTGAAACATGACATTGTGACCAACTTGATTTCCACTCAAGCTCTTTTTGATAATAAATCTCAGCCCATATTTTTTCAGGACACGAACCGTTCTCAAACTCAATATCAGATAGAGTTAAATTAGCTTTTAAAATTGGCGACCACACGCAAGATTTTACTGTACCAATTCGCTTTCCATTCTCTTTGTCATAAAGAAAAGCGTCTGCAGGAGGCTTATTTCCCTCTACCGAAAGCTTAACGAGTCTTCTGTTCGCAGGACGCAATGCTTCGGCTTGNAGGGCTNTTTTTCCAGTAAAATAGGGTTTTTCAAAATCAACCAACCATGATAATCCAAGCTCAAATGGTGATCTTGATCTATCNGCTCTCACCGCTGTTTCTGCTGTTACAAAGTCTTCTCCCGGCATTATAAAACCAGCTTCAATTCTAACCATATTCAATGCGTGAAGTCCGATAGCGCGGATATCGAAATTCCCGTTTTCACATTGGCCATATATTAAATCCCATAAATCAAGAGCATTCTCAGGTGAAGTCCAGANTTCGTAACCTAAGTCTCCTGTAAACCCAGTTCTNGAAATCATGATTTCAATACCGGAAATTGATTGTTGGCATATCTGAAATGGCTTCAATTTATCCANACCTTCAATCCCTACCTTATTGAGAACCGAAAATGATGTGGGTCCTTGAACGGCCAGCGCAGCNATNTCATCAGTCTCTTTCTCTATNTTGACATTAAATCCNAATCTTGAAATCGACAGCCAATCAAGCTGATGATGCTGAGCNCATAAGCGGAANTCATTTTCTCCAAGTCGAAAAACAGTCCCATCATCTAACACTTTCCCCTCATCATTGCACCAGATNACGTAAGCTACTCGGTCAATCGCAAGATTGGATAAATCTCTTGTCACTAATCTATTCAAGAATCTTTGAGAATCTGGGCCAGTGATTCGATATTTTTCCATAGGCGTGAGATCCATCAAACTACAGGTACTTCTGATAGCGAAATATTCTGAAGCAATTGTGTCAAACACTTGCGCTGATTTATAACCATTCCAAGATGTCCATTGTTGAACAATGTTTAATGCATCAAGCCTGGCCTGAAATGGACTTTTTTGAAATACCGAACTTGTCATTTAAAAAGAACCTTTAATATCATTACTTGTCTCTCTTAGATCGCTTTTATTATTTGCTTGGCCGCATTATGACCTGGAAGCCCAGTTATCCCGCCTCCTGGATGCGCTGATGCTCCGCATAAATAAAGATTTTTCAAAGGGGTTTTGTATTGCGCCGACCCATGCACTGGCCTCATCATAAATGATTGATCAATTCCCATTTCCCCGTGGTGCCAATGTCCTCCAACACAATTATATTGTTCCTCGATATCACAGGGGGTTAGTAGCTCATAGCTTTTGACTAAATTATTAAATCCTGGAATATATTTTTCGATTGTCTCAAACACACGATTTACAAAAAGATTTCTATTTTTCCCCCATCCTCCTTTAAGGTCGTAAGGAGCAAAAGAGGCGGAGATCGTTGCAGTTATGCTATTTACTGATGGACCTCTATCTTCAACTCGATTGATAATCATTTCGAGTATTGGATGATCAGAGTATTCCCCATATTTTGAGTGGTTAAAGGCATGCTCAACGTACTGCATGTCTGGAGCAATAATCAATCTTTGAAAAAGTTTATCGCCTTCAAGATTTTGATCTTTCGGTAATGCTTTTAAACACAAATTAATTCTCGCGACAGCCCCCTCTTGTCGAATCGAATCTACTCGATGCGAAAACATTGCATCCAAATATTCCGTGCCTACGAACTTCAAAAAAGTTGTCTTCGCATCCGCGTTTGAAACAACTAAATCACTTTTAAATATTTCACCAGACTCAAGCTTCACGCCCTTGCATATACCATCTTCAATAATAATCCTATCAATTTTGGAATTAGTTAAAATTTTAACCCCCTGAGACTTTGCTTTTTCCTCTAGAAGAGTCGATAAATTATCTAATCTGCAAAGACTATTATTTTCTCCAAAAGAAATCTTCTGCAAATAGGACAACACTGTATTGGGAGTTCTCGGGCCCATCTTGTGACCTAGTACAGCATCGAAAGCAATCGCTCCTTTAATTGCAGGGTCATCAAACTTTTCATTCAAAACATCGAATATGTTGATCCCTCCAACACGCAAGAACTCTCGCATTAATTTTTTACCTAAACCAAAACGAAGATTCCAACCAATCTTAATTAAGGTCTTTTTATCGTGCCAATCCATATCCTTAAGTCTAGGCGGTATATTGGTCGTCAGTACATCTAGCGCTTCCGAATATTTTTTAAATTCTTCAATGAAGCCTCGATATGACTTCGAATCCCTCTCACTAATATTTCTACCAGAAACAGAATTATTAGCGAAAGTTATATGACTTCCATCTTCACTGAGGGATATTGTGTCCAGACTCAATTGAATCGGTTGAGCAGGCAAATCAAGATCTTTGAGAATCTGCTTATTTAAGCCATATGATGCATGAGCAAGGCCTGTGAGTTTGTTATCATTGCTATCAATGATTGGTGCGCAAGCACCCCCAACCGAGTCTCTTGCTTCAAGTATTTGGACAGAAAGACCTGCTTTGGCCAGATAAGATGCACAGATCAAACCATTATGGCCCCCGCCAATCACTATAACCTTTAAATTGTTAGTCATCGCCAAAATCCTCGGGAGTTGTATTTTTGCGTTTGAAATCACGCAAAATTTCGCGAGCTGCGTTCGCGCCCGGCGCACCCATTACCCCTCCCCCGGGATGATTGGAAGAACTACACATATACATTCTTTTCAAGGGTCCTCGATATTGTGCATAACCTGGAAAAGGTCGATTAAACATTAATTGGTCTAAAGTGAGTTCTCCTTGAAAAATATTGCCCTCTGTCAAGCCAACCTCTTTCTCAATTTCATGCGGTGTTCTAATCTCAGCATGGAGAATAAGATCTTTGAAGTTCGGGCTGTAATCACCAATCTGATTAATAACAGTGTCTCCGAATGCTTTTTTCTTTTTGTCATCCCATCCACCCTCAGGCGATACCGGACAATATTGAACAAAGACTGACATCATATGCTTTCCTGGAGGCGCCATCGTAGGGTCATATTGGGTTGGAATAACCATATCGACATAGGGATCAGAGGACCACCGGTCATCTTTCCAATCATCATAAGCTCGCTCCAACCGCTCAAGAGTATCGCTGAAATGCATATGACCCAGCGTTAGAGGTGACTTATCCGGCAAGGCTGGAAAAATTGGCATCCCATCTAAAGCAATATTTACCTTGCCAGATGAACCTCTTATTTTGAAGTTCTTAGCACGCTTGACAATATCCTCAGGTAAATCAGATTCATCAATAATTTTAAGAAAAGTCCTTTTGGCATCCAGATTTGAAATAATCGCGTTTGCATTAATAACTTCACCAGAAACTAGCTCAACGCCAGTTGCAGTTTGATTGCTTACTATTATTTTTTTNACNTCTGAGCTCNTTCTTATGGNGCCTCCAAAAGATNGGAAAGACGAGCTCAAAGCTGCAGCGACTGATCCCATTCCNCCGCGGGCAAATCCCCACGAGCCAACATTGCCATCTACATCACCCATAGCATGGTGAAGAAGAACATAGGCAGTTCCGGGTGAGTAAACGCCAAGGCCAGTGCCAATAATACTCCCACCGGAAAAATGAGCCAAAATCACATCACTTTCAAAATATTGCTCTAGATAGTCAGCAATAGACATTGTAAAAAAACGGATGAACTCGTATAGCTCTGATTCACTTAAGCTATAGAATTTCTTTAATAAAAAAGCAAACTCAAGAGCATCTCTTGGTCGAAAAGATGCAGGATCTGGAGGTGTGCGAAGTAAAAACCCACGAATCAATCGACACCACTTCATCAAATCAGCATCAAATCTTATCGCCGCATCAGCATCTTTCTTTGAGTGTCGTGCCACTTCGCGACGCCATAAATCTGATTGATGATAGCTCCCTAGATAGTCGCCATCTTGTTTGAAGGTCACACTCCCTTGCAGAGGAACGACCTCAAGTCCATGACGCCCCAAGTCAAGTGATTGATATATCTCAGGCCTGAAAAGACTACAGACATATGAGCAGTTAGAATATTTCCAATTTTTATGGAGCTCAAGACTTGCGGTTGCACCACCGATGTATTCATTCTTTTCAAGCACCAAAACCTTTAATCCTGCTTTGGCAAGAAAGGCAGCATTGGTCAGCCCGTTATGTCCAGCGCCGATGACGATAGCGTCAAAATTTTCCATATTATTTTTTTATGTAAATATTTATAAATCAAGTCGACTATATCAAAAGCACAAACAAAAGCACGTCTAGAATTGATAAATTTTTAACCAGCGTTTTAAGCCCGCTAAATTTTTAGGAATGCTTTGGAATTAGATGTTTACCAAAAGAGAAAAATGATCTATTCTAAGAAGTTGGGGAAAGTGTTTCTTTTCGTAAACCNGTATTTACGGTCTGAAAAGAGCGCTGTTACTTAAAAACAGCTACTACAACTAGGGTAGACATACGGAGAAAATTAATGAACGACTCGAATTTGGATAACAAAGCGTCATTGAAGCAAAAACTAATCGTAACGTCGATGGCAACTGCGATGGGGATTACCGTTGCACCGGTCAGCTTTGCTCAAGAAGCAACGCTTGAAGAGGTAATCGTAACGGCTCGTCAGAGAGCTGAGTCTTCGCAAGAAATTCCAATGACAATTTCAACATTGTCTGGTGAAGATATTGAGAGACAAGGAATTACAACACTAGAAGATTTTTCTAGATTTGTAAGTAACTTAAATGTACAAACTACTGCTCCTGGACAAAATACCATTGTCTTCCGTGGAGTGAGTGACGGCGGAGGATTCCTAGTTGATCCAACCGCGGCGATATACCTGGACGAACAAGCAATGTCGATGACATCTATGGCGCCAGATATCTACCCAGTTGACATAGCGCGAATAGAAGCACTTTCGGGGCCTCAATCAACTCTTTTTGGAGCCTCCTCTCAAACAGGAACCGTTAGGGTAGTGACAAATAAGCCAGATATGGAAGGCGCGGACATCACGGGTAATATGTCGATCGGAACATCTGGTGTTTCAAAAGGCGAAAATGGCTTTGATTTTGATACAACAGTAAATATACCAATTATAGAAGACAAGTTAGCCGCGAGATTTTCGGTATTTAGTGCAGAAGACGGTGGTTTTATTGATAGTGTTCCTGGAATGACTGTTGTAGATGAGTACACAGGGCTCGGTGGCTTGGTTTCTAATCTTAATGAACTAAATCCTCATCTGGACACGGTTGAGGATGACATTAATAGCGTAGAATGGTGGGGTGGACGAGTAGCAGTCAAATGGCAAATGTCAGATGATTGGGCGGCGACAGTGTCCCACAACTTTCAAGAAATTGAAGCGAATGGATTCAATGATTTTGATCCAACGGTCGGGGACTTGGAAACAGTTAAATTCTACGATGAATATCGAACGGATGAGTGGAAAAATACAAGCTTAATCATTGAAGGCGATCTTGGGTTTGCTCAGCTAACTGTTGCAGGTTCATATTATGACAGAGAAACAGTTTATCAGCATGATACGCAAACCTACTCTGCATACTTTATGTATACCCTTGGATATTACGCGGGATACGCGACCTACCAATTCGGCACAGATCCAGTGGGCGCCTTGATTAATGATCAGATAAACGAATCGGATACTCTCGAGGTTAGACTTTCTCATACTGGAGATAAATACAGCTGGACGGCGGGTGTTTTCTACATGGATTCTTATGAGAACTGGGACTTCACAAGTTTTGTGGATGGTTATGTAAATGGTCCGGCTTTCGCTACATGGTCTGGATATGCTGCCTACTATGATATATCGATAGCACCGACAGACACGTGGTGGCATTCAAATCAAACGACTACTCGTGAAGACAAAGCAGTTTTTGGTGAAATCGACGTCAAACTGTCCGACAGACTCTCTCTTTTATTGGGAGGAAGATACTACGAGGTGGATCGTTATATATCATATTTTGTTGAGAAGCCTGCTGGATATCCGAACAACTTCACACCAGACCGGACTGCCGTAGATGATGGATTTATTCCAAAAGTTGGTCTTCAATATGATCTATCTGACAACATGATGGTTTGGGGTGTTTATTCTGAAGGATATAGAGTTGGCGGGACAAACCGAGCAAGAGGAACCCCAACACTTCCTATAGAGTACGGGCAAGATATTATTGAAAATAAAGAGATTGGCTTAAAAAGCACATGGAGTGACGATACGATCCAATTCAATGCTACATACTATGAGATGAGCTGGAGTGATATGCAGCTTGAATTAACAGACCCCGCTTTTAGCATTGGTGAGCCATGGCAGGCAGTTGTGGCGAATCTTGGAGACGGTGTTGTTAAGGGAATGGACATTGACCTTAAGGCTCTTGTTGGAGATATTCAGTTTGGATTCAATATGACAAAGGTGTTTGATGCGTATGTCAATCCAATGCAGTCTTATCCAGATGCAAGATTTGAAGGTGGAGTAGCCGATCTTGGACTAGATGCTAAGTCAACATTACCATTATTCGGTGATATGTCATACTCGCTATATACAGAATATTCAGGACCAATTAACTTATTTGGTGATGATACTCAAGGCTTTGCGCGCGTTCAACACAGCTATAACGGAGAATCACTAAACCAGTTAAGTGATGGCGGGAATGCACCAAGATTCACTCAAGGAGATTACCGCGTGACTGACTTAATTATGGGTTTTGATGTTGGCGATTGGAAAGCCCAACTGTCACTCAATAACATNACAGATGAGAGAGGGATTAGCTACAGAGATTCCTCTGATTTTGATCCATACTATGGTAGATACTCTGATAGTGTGATTAGACCTAAAAACTATTCTCTTTCTTTGAGGCGTTATTTCTAAAANGAAAAGAGTGATGTTTAAAAAAAAGGCACGCTCTAGCGTGCCTTTTTTATTTGAATGGCCANACCTCAAGACCNTGNATTGCNTTGCGNACNTCCATTGTCAAATTAACCGNTGCAACTCTCTCATGTTTTTCTANATCAAATAAACTTANAGTTGATGGNGATGAGCNANCTGCTATCAGAGTGGGCGAAATAATACAAAGTCCTCGCCCAAAAGCTTGTCGAGCTATCTTTGAATCATCGACATTTTTATATTCTACAAGATCCTCTTTATATGATGGTACTTGGAATACTTTAGAAGTTCCCGAAGAGCTGACCACTCTGACAACATCACTTTGCGTATCATTGAAAATGACACCATCACCAAATATTTGTGCATTATGAATGCCCTGCGGCAGACTACAAACTATCGAAATGCTCATATCCGATTTGAGTCGTAATAAAGCTTTTGTGTTAAGCCCACTTATGTAAACACCTGATTCGTTCACAGAGACCATATTGATATGATAGTTGTTTATAAATGGAGGGCCTCCTGAGACCATAGGATCAAAACGTTGACCAACCCACTGATCTGCATTTTTAGAAATATAAAGACCCCAAATAAACTTGTTAGTTTTAAGATTAAACACCAGAAGGCTTTCGTATCCTGTTGACGTTAAAAAAAGCAAATGATCCTTTCGACTTATTTCATGACAATGCTTCAAATATTCATTCTTATAAGATCCTATTAATTCAAATTTGGGGTTATAACAAAATAGTTCATCACTAGCTGCAATCCAAATTTTTTCTTCAAAAAACTCGATACCTCTGAGGCCACGATCCCAACCCCTTCCTGTAAAATCAATGCTCCCATCATTCCAGTCAAGGCATTGGGAGGTTGAAGTCTCCTGAAAATCTATCAGGAATACTCCACCATGACTTTGTCCTTTTTCACTTCCTCTCACTACTGAGGTCGCAATAAGCTTTGGTAATTTCATTATTCTCAACGCACGATTTTTGTTAAATCAGATGTATCTAAGAGCGGCTCAAGAATCTCAATCAATGGATCTATATGAGATTCAAATTTTTTCCATGTATTCAAAGATTTTGTGTAAATTGGTTGTCTCACCTGTTCCGAACTTGCGGTCGCAACAGAGCGTTTTGTCTGATGAAAATTAATGCATGATTCTTCAAATGGAAGATNACAANAGTCTAGTATCAATTTGACNTGCGTCTCNAGATCNTGNACCACNTCTTCATATTGNACACGNAGNACTTTGCCTGGAAGAACTTGGTTCCAATGTTCCATCAAACTATCATATTCCAGATAGAATTCACCCAATTCAAACATATCATAAGCATAGGTTTGTCCTAAAGCCCAATGTTGTTTAAAGCAACCAATACAACTATCAAGAGGATGTCTTCTTGCATCTATAATTTTAGCGTTTGGCATAATTGTGGCAATTAAACCAATATGTGCAAAATTATTTGGCATTTTGTCGGTAAAATAAGGGGCACCCTGCCGATGTCGATTTGCTCTATCTAAGTATGTTTTTCCTAAATCATGNATTTCACTCTTTTGCATTTTGCGTATCCCNCCNGGATAAAGAGTTCCCTTCTCTTTGTTATTGAGCATTTGCGATACAATTCCCAAGTCTGGAAGTTCTCTTGTCCCATCAACCTGACTATGGCTCGCCAGGATTTGCTCTAACAGGGTAGATCCAGATCTTGGCATGCCAACAATAAATATTGGAGAAGAATCCTTGTTACCAGGATTGGTGGTACTTATTTCTTGAAAAAACTCTGATGAAAAAACTTCTTTTAACTTATCATTAGATACTTCAGTTTGAACAGGATCATATGTAATCAAAGATCTTTGTATTTCATTACCCATTTTGTAGTACTGAAAGGCTTCATCATAATCTCCAGAATCTTCGTAAGATTTTCCAAGGCTAAATGAAAATGCAACTTTCGATGGCTTGTCTAACTTCGGATTATTTAATCGTCGTTTCATATCTTCAATTTCAAGATCACTAAAACGAAACGTTTTTAAGTTTGATAGGCTGAACGAAATCTCGCCAATATTTGGCTTTAGCTTTCTCGCCTTTTTATATGCAGATATCCCACCTTCTAAATCTCCCATAGTCTTGAGTGTATGTCCCAAACCTAGGTATGCACCGACTAAACTTGGATCTATCTGAACAGCTTTTTGATACGATTTGGCTGACTCAGCTGTTCTGCCAGCTACGGCCAATGCCGCTGCTAACTGATAGAAAGTAGTAGCATTTTCACCATCAATTTCTAAGGCTTTTCTCAGTAAAACTATGGCTTCTTCATCTTTTCCCTGCTCTCGAAGTGCATTACTCAGCTCATGCCAGGCAATTATAAATTTAGGTGCAATTTCTATTACACGCTTTAATAGCTTCTCTGCTTGTTTAAAAGCTCGAGCATGAATAGCAATCCTGCCCAATAGCAATCCGGCATTAACNTCTCGAGGATTTTCTTCTAGTATCTTTTTTGCAACAGTTTCAGATTCTCTAAATTTNCCTTGTGCAAAAAGATGTGTCGCCTTTTCTAAATTTGCTTGGGCCGGCGATAAATCAGAAGCCATCTTCAGCGCAGCATCGCCCGCTTCGTGACGACCCAAACTTTTTAATGCACCGCCCAACTTAAAAAAAGCNCCAGCATTCTCAGGATGCTGCTCGATAGCTCTTTGCAGAGGTAAAACAGCCTCTTGAGGACGTCCTAAATTGAGAAGAACTGTCCCAAGATCTTCCTGAACNTTTGGGTANCTAGGNGATATTTCGGCNACAACTTTGAGATTCTNNTCTGCGCCTTCAAAGTCGTTTTGCCTAAGCAAAATACTTCCCAAAAGAGATAAAAAATTTACATCTCTTGGGAACTCCGCAAGCTGAGACCGACATAATTTTTCTGCATCAGATTCCGATCCATTTTTTAACAGATTGATTACATGCTCAAACAGCTTTCTGGATCCTTGTTCACTCATCAATTTCTATTCCCATACTAAAAAGTAATAGCTTTCCATACATATTTGGCTTTATTGTGTAATCCAAAGTATATAATTTATTGTGTATAGAGAGGAAATTTATATATGTTTGGTAGAAAAAAACACACATTCGTTATGATTTTTTCTCTACTTATAAGTAGCTATATATTAAGTGACGAAAATTATGCTGTTGTCTCAAATCATTTAATCGATGGGAAATCCGATCAGGTAAGACATAATTTAGCAATAATAATATCAAATAATAAAATCTCCAAAGTAGTAGATAGAAATCTTGTTCCCAAAGACATAAGACTGATTGATCTAGGTAACTCTACCCTAATGCCTGGATTAATAAATGCACATGAACATCCACTTCTTCATGAAAATGATTATCAAACAGCGCACTTAAAATCATCGTCCGCATACAAAGCACTAATTGGCCTAAAAACTCATCAAGGATTGCTCGCCTCAGGTTGGACAACAATCAGAGTGATGGGAGATGGAGATGTTTTCTATGCTAATCAAGATATAAAAAAAGCAATTGAAAATAAAATATTTATAGGTCCAAGAATTACTGGGGCCGCACATTACATATCTATTACGGGAGGTGGTGGCGATATAAATTATATGTCCCCCGAACAGACACTTTTACCTGATGGGCTTATTGCTGATGGACCACAAGAAATAATTAAGGCAATAAGAAAAGAAATTAAATATGGTTCTGACTGGATAAAGATAATGGTAACAGGTGCTTTTATGTCTGTGGGTGATAACCCAGAAAATGTCTCTTTTAGCCCAGAAGAATTAGAAGCAGCAGTTAATGAGGCAAAGCGACACAGTGTCCCTGTAGCAGCTCATGCTCATGCAACTGAGGGGATTAACCAAGCAATAAGGGCTGGCGTTAGATCAATAGAACATGGCACATATCTTGACGAAGAATCAATTTCGCTAATGGTGAAGTATGGTACTTTTTATGTACCAACAATCTATGTGGGTGACTACTATGCAAATAGTGGAAAATTACTAGCCCAAGAAAAAAATGATGATTATTACCTATCTTATCGATCTGAGTGGTTATCAATGATCGAAAAAGCCTATCTGGCAGGCGTAAAAATCACTGTCGGTTCAGATCTCTGCGGGTATGGGATTGAACCAAGTCTCTGCGTAAGAGAGTTTGCAACACTAGTTGAGGCAGGAATGACTCCTATGGATGCAATTAAAGCTGGAACTATTGTGGGTGCTGAATTAGTAGGATGGGATGACGAATTGGGAAGCATTGAATCAGGCAAATTAGCCGATATCATAGCAGTAAAAGATAATCCTCTTGAAGACATGTCCGTGCTAGAGAATCCGATTCTTGTTATTAAAGATGGAGAAATAATAATCAATAAGCTTGACTCATACTCTGCTCTTGAGAAATAAAAAGCTGGTTATCTCAGTTGCTAGCTTNAGTCGATCTCTGACAAGGCATCTCCAATTGCGTTCACGATTGAATCAATTTCATTATGTGAAGATGAAAAAGGAAGACCCAGTTGAAGAGTATCGCCACCGTATCTAACATAAAAACCTTTTTCCCAACATTTCATCGCGGCTTCAAAAGGTCTTTTCGCCGGTTGTCCCTCAAAAGCATCTAATGTAATGCCCGCAGCAGAGCCATAATTTCTTATATCAATTATATGATTACAGCCTCTCAAGCCGTGTACCTTGTCCTCTAGAATTGGAGCCATTTTTTTTACTTGCTCAAAACTACTTTCTCTTTTTAATAGCTTTAGGGTAGCAAGACCGGCAGCACAGGCAAGAGGATGACCTGAGTATGTATATCCATGAGGAAATTCAATCATATAATGCGGGCCCGCATTATCTATGAATGTTTCATATATTTCACTTTTACAGATTACTGCGCCCATTGGAACAGAACCATTTGTGAGTTGTTTCGCAATATTCAAAATGTCAGGAGTTACGTCAAATTCCTCCGCACCGGTTGATGCTCCAACTCGCCCAAAAGCTGTAATCACTTCATCAAAAATTAATAAAATATTATTNTCATCACAGATTTCTCTGACTCGCTTAAGATATCCAACTGGAGGCGGGATTACACCGGCTGAGCCAGCCATCGGTTCAATGATCAACGCAGCGATATTACTCGAATCGTGGAGNGCAATAATATTGACCAGCTCTTCTGCGAGATGCGCACCAGTCTTTGGCATACCTTTACTAAATCGGTTTTCCAGTGTCATAGTATGCGCCAAATGATCGGACTCTATACCTTGTCCAAAGGTCGCTCTGTTACCAACAATACCACCAACACTAATTCCACCAAAATTAACACCATGGTACCCTTTTACTCTGCCTATAAGTCTAGCTTTTGATGCCATCCCCTTTTTACGCCAATACGCCCTCGCCATTTTTAATGACGTATCCGCACTCTCTGATCCCGAGCCTGTATAAAATACTTTATCTAAACCTTTTGGCATAAATTTAATTATTTCTTCACTCAATTCAAATGATTTTGGATGCCCAAATTGAAAACTACTGCAGAAATCAAGCTCTTTTGTTTGATTAGCTATTGCTTCTGATATCTCTTCTCTGCAATGGCCTAATCCTGTGGTCCAAAGACCTGACAACCCATCAAATATTTTTCTACCATCTGCGGCTCTCAAATATCGTCCTTTTGCTGACACAATCATCCGNGGATTTTCTTCGAACTCTCTATTTCCAGTAAATGGCATCCAATGACTCTNCATTTGAGATTTCGTAACNCCACCANTATCATAAAATCGATGAGTGGTATGATGCTTAGCTGGATTAAATAACTTTTTTAGCATTAATCTTATAACCTTAAATTGACTGAAATAGTATACTTTAAAACACGGATTTCAAGCATCCATTAATTGCTACCTTGGTGAATCAATTAAAGATAAAGAACAAGAGTTTTTTGGAGAAAAGTATGAATTATTCAACTATCAAGTATGAAGTAGAGGACTCAATTGCGTTAATTACACTGTCAAGACCAGAGAAGTTAAATTCATTCACTATCGAGATGAGCAATGAATTGATAGATGCTTTTGAAAAAGGCAGTGAAGATGACGATGTAGGAGCAATAATTGTAACGGGAGCTGAAAGAGCATTTTGTGCAGGTATGGATTTAGATCCAAACCTAGATAATGTTTTTGGTCTTGATGAAACCATTAAACCAACACTTGATGATATGAGAGAAAAGATTTCGGATCCAAAAATACACCATGGTGTTCGAGATGCAGGTGGTAAAGTTGTTTTATCNATTTATGAATGCAAAAAACCTGTTATTGCAGCAATAAATGGTGCAGCGGTGGGCATTGGAGCAACTATGACATGTGCTATGGATATAAGATTTGTTTCAANAAAAGCAAAGGTCGGTTTTGTGTTTAATAAAATAGGTATTACACCAGANGCCTGTTCAAGTTGGTTTCTNCCAAAACTAGTNGGCTTCCAGACTGCATTGGAATGGTGCTACACGNGCGAGATACTGTTGCCTGAAACGTTATTGAGAGAACGCTTTGCTAAAGAGATCTGTGAACCAGAAGAATTGCTTACCAAAGCGAAGGAATTTGCACAAAAACTGGTACAGCACTCACAAGTGTCTATGGCACTCACGCGACAAATGCTCTACAGGAATAGTGCTCTCGATCATCCATTGAAAGCACATGAAGTTGACTCTTTATCCATCTTCTATGCGAGCCTTGGTGCCGGCAAAGAGGGCGTAAAATCATTTTTAGAAAAACGAGCGCCTGAATTCACTGACAAAGCATCTACCGATATGCCTGATTTTTACCCCTGGTGGAACGATTAAAAACAAATTTTAAGGAAGATCATCGACTAGCTCGCCCTCTTCNACTTCAACCAAATCGTTTCTATCAATATTGAGTGCTAACATCAATGAGGCGGCAACATACATCGAGGAGTANGTGCCTATAGCAACACCAACCATCAAAGCTATTGAGAAATTATGAATTAATTCCCCGCCAAGGAAGAAAAGTGCCAGAAGCACTAAAAAAGTAGTTAATGAAGTATTTATTGTTCGCCATAAAGTTTGAGATAAAGACTCATTGATGACATCTGCAGAAGGTACATTTCGAATTTTCCTGAAATTCTCTCTAATTCGATCCGAAACAACAATTGTATCATTTAACGAATAGCCTACTACTGCCAAAATCGCCGCCAATACTGTGAGATCAAACTCCAACCGACTTAATGAAAAAATACCCAGTGTTATTAAAACATCATGAACTAATGCGATCACGGCTCCTATTGAGAACTTTAATTGAAAGCGAATAGCAACATATATCATCACGATAATTAATGCAGTCAGCATTCCTAAGCCCCCATCTTCTCTCAATTCCTCGCCAATCTGAGGGCCCACAAAATCTATCCGTCTAAGATCAACTTCATCATCTTCACTTCTCAATACATCCAATATTTTTGAGGCTAGCTCCTGATCTGGTTCACCCTGCAATCTAATTAACACATCTGTCTCTGCACCAAAATGCACAACAATAGGGTTATTAAATCCTGCGCTTTCTAAATTATTTCGAACTTCACTAACATCAGCGGGGGCTTTATAACCTACTTCTATTTGTGTGCCACCTGAAAAATCAAGACCTAGCACCAATCCCTTCGTAGCGAGAGACCATATTGAGACAACTAGCATTACTAAGGAAAAAATAAGCGCATATTTTCTATACTTCATAAAATCATAAATTTTTAGATCACTCATTTTGTCTACCTTAGATCCACAGTTTTTGTATTTTTTTACCGCCAACCACAAAATTAACGATTCCTCTCGTCATTATTATAGAAGTGAACATCGACGTAAGAATTCCAATAGATAACGTCACGGCAAAGCCTTGAACTGGACCTGATCCAATAATAAAGAGAATTAAAGCAACAATTAGCGTCGTGATATTCGCATCAAAAATCGAGACGAAT
>PALW01000007.1 GCA_002710745.1 Porticoccaceae bacterium | reverse complement strand
CTTGAACGGATACCCTATCCCCAATCTTAACCCCAAGATCTCTTAAATAGTTTGCAATCTTTGCTGACTCTTTTTCCAGATCTTTATAATAAATCGTCTTATTATCTATTAATCGCAAGGCTGGCTTGTTTTTAAATTTGATAAATTGTTTTTGGTAGTGAGAATATAGATTATGATTTTGCGGAGTCATCAATTATTTTACCGATGCTGTTTAATATGAATTAGTATAATTCAAGTCTTAAAATGATTTTTAAGGAGGAAATTATGAGTGACAAAGACGAAATATCCAAGGTAATTCAGACATACATTGATGGTATGAATTTCTCGAGCGCTGAAAAAACAAAAGAAGCTTTTCATCCGAATGCATCGGTGGTTGGATATCTTCATGGTGATTTTTTGGAAATGACACTTGCAGATTTTTCAGGTTTTGTTCTCTCGCAACAACCATCACCTCATGAAAGTTCAAACGATGTCACTTATGAGGTAATTGATATTGCAATCGAGGGACAGACAGCACATGTGAAAGTAAAAGATGTCTATCTTGGTATTACTTTTATCGACACTTTGTCGCTTATTAAAGTTAACGACCAATGGAAAATTTACAATAAATTATTTCATGTTCAGGAAAAATAAAAGGTTAAGAAAAAGTGGCAAGACACAGGAAATTCTTTGATCCAAATAATGAAAGTCCGTTCGAGATATCAAGAAGTAAGGTAGAGAATTTTGTTCGTTGTCCAGCCTGTTTTTGGTTGGATAAAGTTAAAGGTATTAAATTTCCTTCAATGCCACCGTTTAATATCAATTCTAATACCGACAAATTGCTTAAGCGTGATTTCGATGCGGTGCGGGGCATAAAAACACATCCTATTCTGGAGAAGAATGGTTTAGGGCATCTTATTCCCTTCAAGCATGATGATCTAGATAAATGGACGTCCTCTCTCCATTTTGGAGCAAAAGGTTATTTTCACAGTGTGCATGAGGAAACCAACATTCTCTTAGGTGGTGGTTTAGATGATGTTCTGATAAATGAATACACTGGAGAGCTACATATCGTTGATTTTAAGTCAACTTCAAACCAATCTAAGGAACCTAAGCCAGTGAATTTGTATGGCGATTGGAAAATGTCGTATAAGCGTCAAATGGATATGTACATTTGGATTATGAGGCGTTTAGGCTTCGAGGTTAATAAAATTGGTTACTTTATATATGTTGATGGTTTGCATGTAGGCATAAATGGGATGATAGATATTGACCCATCAATGGCAACAATGAAATTTTCAACGTCAGTCTTACCTTATGAGAGTAATACGGACTGGATTGAACCAACATTATTTAAAATTAAAANACTTTTNCACNNAGATAACTGCCCAGAGCACAACNTTGATTGCGAGCAAGGAAATTTTCTAAGGCAGGTNAATCAAATGATGTCTAANGCNTGAAAGCAGGATAATTACTTTTTATTTTTTGCGTTTTTTGTATCCAAAGTTTTTAAAATCTTCAGAGTAAATATTATTTACGATTTCTAAATGCTCCCCACTAAAGNTCAAGTCCTCATCAAATTTTGAAGTGCTATTGGCTTTTTTCTTGAGGTTAAATCCTGTGCTATCAGCGAANCGTGTCATCTCNTTACTATCTTCAATTTTAATACAATTTATATCTTTTAATTCTAGATCTAGACTTTGGGCAAAGTAGTACCGAGGATGATNAAGAATCCATGATTGCGGATTTACATGNTCATCAACCTCATGNATTCGATGAAGCATCATTATGTAATCAGAGAAAGATGTGTTTAATAGTCTATCTCGAACTTCAGNGACATCACTGGCTCTTATAGGAAGCCCTAGAAGCGGNAAAAAAACTCTTTGGGGTCTTTCCCATTTATAAGGAGAGTCTGGATTGACGCTCAGTGGTATGTTTCGAAATTTGTCTAAAAAAAATGANGTCACTCGATTGTAAGGATTTCGAACGGTAAAAAAGATCTCGGGCTGATTNAATTTAATTCGTCTTTTAGCCTCGAGTCTTTTTATTTTTACAAATTGAGGNGTCTCTTTAAAGGATGTAAACATTACTTTAAAGTTNGTAATTACTAATTTGTTTTCATCTTTTACTTTAAAAAAGGGCATTTCTAAAACTGGAGCTATTATTTTTTGGATTTATAAACCTAACGCTACACTCAAATTTATACTAATTCAAAAAATACCACAAAAAATTTACCTTTTGTTTGCTTGCGCCTCTTGAATTCGTTGTTTCAGCAATGATTGCAATTTAATTTTTTCTAACTGAAATGTCGGATTTGATACGAGGTTATTCAATTCATTTTTATCATTTGAATGATCATATAGTTCTGCACCATATTCCCCACTTCCCCACTCAGTATAACGAAATCGATCCGTTCTGATTGAGTAGCCCACTACCTTTGGAAACCCCGGCCGTGTTTTTCCTGCTTTGGAATCTGTTTGGCTAAATGCGCTCTCTCTAAATTTCTGGTCCGGATTCTCAAGAAGATGAGTAAAGCTTATTCCGGATGCATGCTCGGGAATAGCCATTCCGGTTAACTCTAATATTGTTGGATAAATATCTATTATTTCTACAAGCGCATCGCTTTCGTTNCTATTTNNNTGAGTGAATGGTGAGGCGATTATCAAAGGNGTTCTGACGGATTCTTCAAAAAGATTTTTTTTCTGCCAAAGTCCATGCTGTCCCATGAGGAAACCATGATCTGAAACAAAAACAACGATTGTAGATTTTGTTAAGTTAAGTAATTCAAGATGGGCTAATAATGCTCCAATTTGTTCATCTACAAACGAGATGGATGCAAAATATGCTTGATACGCTTCTCGTCTTTGATCATCCGTCATTTTAAGCGTGTGATGATCGTCGGAAAGCGCAGCAGTGGGAATATCGTCTCGATCTTTTAAGTCATCTTTAATAAATTTTATTTTCTCAACTGGATATAGATCAAAGAACTTTTCAGGTGCTCCAAATGGAACATGGGGCCTAAAATAACCAACGGCTAAAAAGAATGGATCTCCAGTTTTCTTGGGATGCTTTGAATCTAGAATCTTTATTGCTTGTTGAGTCGCAATTCCATCTGTATGTTCTTGCGAAGAGCCGCCGGCTCGAATCCAGCTTATCGCGCCACCACCCCACGTATCTTTTGGTTTTCTTGGCCCAAGCCACTTTGTTTTTTTATGGTCTGTCCTATCGATACCAACCGGATTATATTTATCTATCCATGAAACAGGATCATCCATTCCATCAGTACCCATCTCTCGCGGAACATCATAATGAAAGATCTTGCCAACTCGGGCCGTGTAATAGCCATTTTCTTTAAATACCTGAGGTAGTGTTTTCACCCATGGNACATAGTTTCTAAAATGCTGTCGAAGTTGAGTNACNCCATTCTGCNCGGGATAGAGCCCCGTCAACATACTNGCTCTGCTNGCAGTGCATTGTGGATANTGAACATAGGCGCGATTAAATTGGACTCCATTNGCCTTNAGCTTTTCCAAGTTNGGTGTTTTAACTTGGGTATCGCCATAANTACTTAGCATGGTATTCATATCATCAACCATGATCAGTAAAACATTGGGTTTCTCTGTTGCATTTAACGAAAAGGAGAGAAGAATAAGTAACAGAGATCGATATAAATTAACTCTCATAATATTTTCAATAGGGATTAGAGGGCGCAATCTGCCACGATTTAAATTTAGTGACCTCGACATTAGAGCCTTTAGTAAAAACTTTTACACCAGTACTATCAGCTTTTTCAGGAAATATTCGTCTAGCAATTGCTTGTCTTGAGTTAGCAAAGATTTCAATGACTGATTTGTCGACAAACACTCTTAATATCAGCTTCTCTACCTTTGACAGGACCAAAGGAGCCGATTCAATTGATTTTGGCGATNTTTCTGGACCAGAATTTGTTGTATCAACCTTTAATAGCTCAGCATTTTTATCATAGGAGATAATGGTGTACTCAGCTTCATCTTCAGAAACACAGACTTTAACTCCAAATTCCCGAGCATCACTTACATCAAATTCTATGATTAATTCAAAGCTATTGCCAAACGTTCCGTCGATTCGAGTATCACTATCGGCTTGCACAACAAGCGGAGGGAGGGAGAATGGTTGATAACGTAATTTTTCTACCTCAGCAGCCACNTCGATGTCTAATGATCCGTTTTTATTNAAAGTTAAGACTCTGGGNAGGCTCAAGGTTCCAGACCATTGGTCTNTGGCTCTATCAGAAAAGTCTCGGTAATCAAGAATCCAAGCCCACATAATTCGTCTGCCACTAGTATCGGTTAAACTTTCTGGTGCAAAAAACATATTATCTATCCAACTCATTCTGGAATGATACTCTGGATAGAACTGATCATTCTTCCACTCACCGACATAATATCTGCACCCTAGTCGATGACTGATACACAATAGAACATCTTTATTGCCCAGTCTAAAAAGCTCAGCGCAAGATACATCCTCGTTTATTGATACTCCCTCTAAGCCATGTGCAAAAAGATCACCCGTATACTCCCATGGACCCTCTAAATGTTTTGATTTTGCAACCGCTGGATGTTCTCCTCCGAAAATCGAGTAATAGTACTCTCCATCGAACCACCCAAAAGGGTCCCATGAACGATATTTGTTATGGTGCTGATCTCCTTCTACAGTATTTGGAGTAATGGGATTGGTCGATAATTTTTCCCATCCATCTAAATTATCATCCAAGGCAACGGCAAGTGAGTTACCAGAGTTTACTTGGTGATAACACATAGTTGGGATGCCATGTTCATTGATAAAGCAATTTCCGCTGTACATTCCCTCAATTAGCGTAGTTGGGTGATGACGCCAGTGCATTAGATCGATGCTTGATACATGTCCCCAATGATCTGACTTTTCTCCAGTTCGACTATCTTGAAAGATATAAAAAAGATGATATTTCCCTTTCCAAAAGATCGCACCATTGGGATCAAAAGGAGCGGCATATCCTTCGGCAACTACAAAATGATAGCCGGGTCTAAATTTGTCGTTCAGAAGCGTCTCTCTATGCTTTCTAATTAACATAGCGGTCGCATCGAATTTATCTTTTCTAGCCTTCATTTCCTTGGTCATTGGGAACGGCTCCCAATTCAGTGTCTTCGTGTAAATAATTCTCCAGACATCATCATTTTCTTTTTTTAATGTGTACGCATATGAGATCGTACCTTTTGAGGTATGTATGGTAATGGGGCTATAGATTTTGAGATCACCATTTTGTGTTATTTGCGCCTCATCCAAATTTATTTGAACTTCCTCAGATGTTGCGCCGATGGTGAAGGCGAGATGACCGTCTCTCAGGGAGTCCTTTGTAAATCCCTTGCTATCTGTCCACTCATCTGAATAAGAGCTGATTACAGTTTCTATATCGCCAGATTTTCGGGCATCGATATGAGCGCTCATGGCGCTTTCAACTTCGCTTTTCCAGCCCAAATTATTCTCCCACCAAAATAAATATTCGCTCGATGAAATTACGATTACAAATCAACAAAAACCATTATAGAACGACCAGCGGTTTTATAAAAAGATATGCTTTTAGGAGTGGCAATGCCCAATCTTTTGCGAACGCACGAATTTTTTAGCGCTATGAATCAATCGCTCTAAAAACTGCTTCGAGGCTATCCCTAGCATCACCGAAAAGCATACGGGTATTCTCTTTGTAGAAAAGTGGATTCTCTACACCTGCGTACCCTGTTGCCATTCCTCGTTTTAGAACAATGGTTCTCTTTCCATTCCATGGTTCTAAGACTGGCATACCAGCGATTGGGCTATCGGGAACTTCCTGAGCGGCAGGATTAACAATATCGTTTGCTCCAATTACGATTGAGACATCGACCTTTGGAAAGTCTTCATTGATCTCATCCATTTCGAAAACAATATCGTAAGGCACTTTAGCTTCAGCTAAGAGAACATTCATATGTCCTGGCATTCTTCCGGCTACGGGGTGTATCCCAAAACGAACATTTACATTTTTCTTTCTTAGAATTTTAGCAATATCACTAACCATATGTTGAGCTTGTGCAACTGCCATACCGTAACCTGGAATAATCATTACCTCTTTTGCTGATGTGAGTTGAGATGCGAGCTCCTCAGCAGAGGTTGCAATAACTTCTCCTTCGACCTCAATGGCAGGCCCTGTCGACGATGTTCCGGTTCCAAAACCACCCGCTATAACTGAGATAAAGTTTCTATTCATTGCCCTACACATTATGTAGGAAAGAATTGCACCTGAGCTACCAACCAATGCTCCGATAACAATCAGCAAGTCATTTGCGAGCATAAATCCGAGAGCTGCAGCTGCCCATCCAGAGTAGCTATTTAGCATTGACACAACAACTGGCATGTCTGCACCACCAATCGCTGCGACCATATGTATGCCGAATAACAATGCAATAACTGTCATGAATATAAGTGGCTGAATGCCATTGCCACTTGCAGCTTCANTGACGAATGCATATCCAAAGTAAATGGCNAGTATAAGTAGGATGAGATTTAACCAATGGCGGGCTGGAAGAAGTAATGGTTTNCCTCCCCATTTTCCACTAAGTTTTAAATAAGCAACTACGGAGCCTGAGAATGTTAGCGACCCAATTAAAATGCCGAGATAAGTTTCAATATCATGGATGGTTTTTTCAACACCTACATATTCAACGGCATGGCTAAGAAAATTAGCATATCCAACTAGCATTGCAGCCAATCCAACCAAGCTATGTAGGATTGCTACGAGTTCTGGCATCTGAGTCATTTCAACTTTTTTTGCTGCAACAAACCCTATAATGCCGCCTATGATCATCGCACCAAAAAGTAGCTCATAATTTCGTGTTACTAAACCNACGACCGTGACAACCAGCGCAATNCCCATNCCGATCATTCCTAAGATATTGCCACGTCTTGCTGTTTCCTGCTTGCTCAAACCACCGAGCGCTAAGATAAAAAGAATAGTGGCTCCTATATAAGCCATGTTTATTAAACCTTGAGACATATCGATAGATCCTTATTTTCTAAACATGTCGAGCATTCGCTGTGTCACAGCAAAGCCACCAAAAATATTAATACTAGTAATTAAAACCGCAAATCCTGATAACCAAATTACCCAAGGATCTGGTGCCGATATTTGTAGCAATGCGCCTATAATGATTATGCTACTAATAGCATTTGTAACACTCATNAGTGGCGTATGAAGTGCTGGCGTAACATTCCAAATGACCATATAGCCAACAAAACAAGCTAAAATAAATACAGTAAAGTGAGCAACAAAACTCGCTGGGGCGACTAGACCTAAACCGCAAAATGCTGCACCTCCAAGAATGAATGGGAGCCAACCTGTCTCCTTTTTCTCAGCATCATTCTTGGGTTGAATATTCTCNANAGGAGGTTCTTTTTTTGCTGGCGCTGCAGATAACTTTGGGGCCGGTGGAGGGAATGTAATTTCCCCTGCCATAGTAACAGTAGCACCTCTAATGGCTTCGTCTTCAAAATCAATTGTAATCTCTCCATCTTTTTCAGGAGTCATGTCAGTAATCAAGTGACGCAGATTTGTCGCATATAGCTGACTGGATTGTGTTGGAAGTCGACTTGGAAGATCTGTATAACCAATAATTGACACGCCGTGTTTTTCAACAACTTTGTCAGCCTCTGANAGACGGCAGTTTCCTCCCATTGCAGCNGCTAAATCCACAATGACNCTTCCCTCTCTCATGGATTTNACCATGTCTTCNGTTATCAATTCTGGTGCCGGTTTACCTGGAATTAAGGCAGTGGTAACAATAATGTCTACATCTTTTGCTTGCTCGGCAAAAAGAGCCATTTCTGCTTCGATGAATTCTTTGCTCATAACCTTGGCATATCCACCTGATCCACTTCCTTCTTCTTCAAAGTCAAGCATTAGAAATTCGCCATCCATGCTCTCTACTTGCTCTTTTACTTCAGGTCTAGTGTCAAAGGCCCTAACAATAGCGCCCATACTCTTTGCTGCACCAATTGCAGCTAGCCCTGCAACACCTGCACCAATAACAAGTACTTTTGCTGGTGGAATTTTTCCTGCAGCAGTTATTTGCCCTGTAAAAAACCTGCCAAAATATTGTGATGCCTCAACGATTGCTCGATAGCCAGCTATGTTTGCCATTGAGCTAAGTGCATCCATTTTCTGTGCTCTAGATATCCTAGGAATACTCTCTACAGCTAAGGCATTTACTTTTTTGTCAGCTAATTCTTTAAGCAGTTCTGGATTTTGTGCAGGCGCTAGAAACGAAATGAATATTTGTCCTTCCCTCAGAAGTTTAGACTCTTCCTCGCTTGGCTCTCTTACTTTAAGGATAATATCTGCAGTTTCGAAAATTTCTTTTTTAGAATCTGAAATTTTTACTCCTACTGATTCATAGTCAATGTCTCGAAATTTTGATGAGTCGCCCGCTCCAGCTTCTAGAATAACCTCATAACCTAACTTTTGTAGCTGTTGTGCTGCATCTGGTGTAGTCGCAACTCGTCTTTCGCCTTTCGAACTCTCTTTTGGAATACCAATAAGCATTTTGCCTCAATCCTCAATTTTGAATGGTTGATTGCACTGTTTTAATTAACATAGTTTTTTATTCTGGATTTTCATTATAACTTATCTTACGACAAAAGACGGTTTTGGAAACTATCTTTTTAGTAAATTAGTTACAAGAAGAGTCATTGAACTGAACAGGCAAAAAATTAACCAAATTGGGGGCATCTCAAAAGATACCTCATTTACTTTAAATTAAATAAACTTAATACTGTAAGAACTTTTACATTGCGAATTGAAGTGTTTATGAAGTTTGCGTTTTTTTTACTCATCAAAGTAGTCACAATTAATCTTCTATTTAGCGCTATTGCAATTGCAAAGCCTAATGTTATTTTAATTTTTGTTGATGATTTGGGATATTGCGACAGCGAAATTTATGGGTGTGAAAACGTTCCCACTCCTAACATAAAGAAGCTAGCCCAGGACGGTGTGTCTTTTGCATCAGGTTACGTGACAAGCCCGGTATGCTCGCCCTCAAGAGCATCCTTGCTGACTGGGAAATACCAACAACGATTTGGTCATGAGTTCCTGCCTGATGCGCTTCCAAATGCAGGATTACCAGAGAGTGAGATAACGCTCGCAAATAAACTTCAAAGCCTTGACTATTACACCGGTATGGTCGGCAAATGGCATTTAGGAAGTGCAAATCAATTCCATCCGATAAATCGTGGATTTNATAGTTTTTTTGGATTGCTCTCATCNGGGAGTGATTACTTAGATCCAACCAGACCTGACGCGAAAATTATATCTCGTTTGTGGCGAGGCCTAAATGCACCTGTGCAGAAAGAGGGTGATCCTTGGTTGGGACGAGATCGGGATACGATATTTATAAACAAGAAAAAGATCGTTGAGGAAAGCTACCTGACGGATGCCTTTACTCGTGAGGCGGTAACATTTATCAATGAGCATAAATCAAAACCGTTTTTCCTTTACCTTCCGTACACCGCGCCGCATGGACCACTTCAGACGACCCAACGTTATTACGATCGTTTTGATGATGTTGAAAACGAAAATCAAAGAGTCTACGCCTCGATGATATCTGCTCTTGATATCGGAGTGGGAGAGATATTAAAGACTCTTGAAAAACTTAATTTAAGTGAGAACACGCTAATTATACTGATGAGTGATAATGGTGCGGGTGTTGCAGATTATGGAAGCAATAGCCCTCTTAGGCTCGGCAAACATACACTTTTTGAAGGTGGAGTGAGAGTGCCTTTTGTAATGAGATGGCCGAATCAATTAGAGCGAGGTCTCCTATACAAGAATCCAGTAAGTGCGCTTGATATTTTCCCAACTGTTTTGAATGCAGCCGGTGGCAAAGCAAGCTCATTAGATCTAGATGGAGTCGATTTGTTGCCTTTTCTTAAGGGTGAAAAGGCAGATAAACCACATCAAACTTTTTACTGGCGAAATTCACCAAATTGGGCAATTCGTGATGGAAACTACAAACTCATCAATGCAGGTGGTATTAACTGGTTATATGATTTGAATGTTGATTTGGGTGAGAAAAATAACATAGCTTCTGAATATCCAAATGTAGTTGAAAGACTCACTATAAAATTCAATGAGTGGGATGCTAAAAATATAGAACCATCATGGCCTCCTTATTCGGCTAAAACACACTCAGCACTTAAAGTTGATGGTGTACCTATCAAGTGGACCTTGTAAAATTATTTTATGTTCAAGGTTGGAATTGTTGGTGTTGGATATGTTGGGAATATACATCTCACAAAATTCAGCGCCATTGAAGGGGTAGAAATTACAGCCATACAAGATAAAGATGTTAAAAGCATCGATCATGCAAAAGCAAACTTCGATGTTAAAACTACTTATAAATGCCATAAACACTTATTGAAGAACGAAGTTTTAGATCTCGTTGTTATTTGTGTTCCAAACCATCTCCATGCTGAGTTAACCATAGAAGCACTTGAATCAGGACATAATGTACTTTGTGAAAAGCCGATGGCGTTAAATCTCAAAGACGCTAAGTCTATGATCGAGGCGGCAGATCAGAATCAAAAATTGCTTCTAGTCGTAAATAATTTTCGGTGGGATTATTTTAATCCGTCTATATTTAAGCTGAAGAATTTAATTGACTCGAAGTGGTTCGGAAGGATTTATCACATCAAGTTGCAATACTTGAGAAACAAAACTTTCTCTCCGGAGCTCTATTCACGATGGAATCTTGATTTTGAGTTGTCAGGCGGAGGCGCTCTTATTGATTTGGGCCCCCATATTATTGACTTAGGTATGTGGTTAGCGNATGATTATAGTACCTTATCTGTCTCAGGAAGCGTTGACGCTGGCCTTCTCAAGAGAGAGAGCATAGATGATTTTGCGACCGGATTAATAAAGTTAAAGTCAAACTGTACTCTTCAGATCGATTTGTCTTGGAGNGGACACANCAGGTCGTCCTGGAAAATTGATGTCNATGGAGATAAACGNAGCGCATCNATTGGATCAGTNAAGGATAGAAATCCGGGNCTTAAAGTATTCAAATGGGGTAAGGAGGAAATCGATCAAGAAGATATTGTGGCATTTACTTCGTCTGAGCTTCCGGAAAAATCACTTCAAGAGCATATCGTAAAGACCATGATGCGGGGCGAGGAATCCTTGTCCACGGCCAAAAATGCATATTCTGTTTTAAACACCATCACACAGTGGTACGAATCAAGTAAAGACTGAAAAGATAAATTTCAGTCAACAAGCTCTCGCGCATAGGAAGCGCAATCAATAGCTGGAGACCAGAACCACCCTTTGGGATCCCATGATCGACCACATGTCATATAAACGCAGCGGCCATAGCTTTTTTTCGCTAGCTCAATTTCATTTAATTCATGTAATGATCGAGCTTTTNCCCAAAGAGCANCTGAGACGTCGTTCATCAAATAATTTTTNTCGATTTTACGTTTNTCCCTCGAGCTAACTTTTCCAATTTTTGGGCAACTTTTACCTTTATCATGAATAATTTTTTGTTTCTGTCCTGCTTCTGGCCCCCAAATATTGAAGCAACTATTAACTCGATTTATCGCGTCGATAAATTTCTTTTCCTCATATAACTTCATTGCGCCCACAGCCCAAGCAGCTGAATCGCCCAATTCAGGATTATTAGAAATGCAAGGATTCGAATTATCGAGAAGTTCATTATCTGCAAACGAATATATTGGTAATAAAATCAAGAGAAATAGTAGAGAGCTTGGAAATTTCAACGTCAGTTTGTCCCGAGTAATAAGGTATTCGGTTTTAATAATAGCACCAACTCACAGATACAATTGCTTTTTAGTTGTCTTTATCTTAGTTTATGTGATCGCTTTTAGTTTGAAGCAAATTAATAATTTGAGGTATCCCAGATACATGGAAAAAAATATTAATACTCATGTCGCCGGTCAGGTATGGAAATTAGAGGTAGCCGAAGGCGATCATGTTTCAAAAGATCAAATAATTTGCATCATCGAATGTATGAAAATGGAAATACCTGTCTTGGCTCCAGATGCAGGTGAGTTAAGCAAGTGGCTGATAAGCTCAGAAGATATTGTTTCGGAAGGACAAGTTATTGGGATCCTAACTGCAGAAGAGTAAAAGAATGGTTTGGCACGAAGAAATCAATGAGATCAAAAAACGAGACACTCTGTCTAAAAAACAGGGTGGAGTGGAATCTGTTAAAAAGCATCATGAAAAAGGCAGGCTTACGATAAGAGAAAGGATAGATTGTTTATTGGATTCTGAAACCTTTGACGAGTTGGGTGTTGGAGCTGGAGTTCCAGTATTTGACGATAATAATGAATTAATAGACTTTCAGCCTGCCAATTTTGTTCTTGGCTTTGGAGAGGTGGCCGCAAGGAAAGTCATTATTGGAGGGGAAGACTTTACGTTAAAGGGCGGATCACCAAATCCTGCGGGTTTGAGGAAGAGTGTGTATGCGGAGCAACTAGCGCTTCAGTATAAGATTCCACTTGTGAGATTGCATGAAGGCGGAGGCGGTGCTGTTGGAGGCACTTCTCAAAACAAGAATCATAGACCCCTTGGCGAGCCTGTCTTTAATATGTCGAGATTTTACTCTCTAGCCCAAACGCTTGGTGTTGTTCCAGTTGTAACCGCTGCATTAGGCCCAGTAGCAGGCTTGCCTGCGTCTAGACTTGTCGCATCGCATTTTTCGGTAATGACTAAAAATGCAGCTGTCTTAATAGCTGGCCCTCAAGTGGTGAAGCGTGCTCTTGGTAAGGATCTGTCAAAAGAGCAACTGGGAGGACCAGAAGTCCATTTAAAAAGTGGAGTAATAAACAATTTGGCAGAGGATGAGGAAGATGCATTTAATCAAATCAGAACATTTCTCTCTTTCATGCCTGACAACGCTTGGCAACGACCTAAAAGAATTGTATGCAGTGATCCTGCCAATAGACGTGATGAGGAGCTAGCCTCTATAGTCCCTAAAAATAGTAGACAGCCATTCCAAATGAGAAAAATAATTCAACATGTTATTGATCTTGAGAAGGAGGAAACAACGTTTTTCGAAATAGGCCAAAAGTTTGGACCCAGTTTAATAACAGGATTAGGCAGAATGCATGGACACTCTGTTGGCATCATCGCAAATGATTGCATGTATTATGCTGGAGCAATGACGTCATCAGCGGCTCAAAAACTTCGAAAATTTGTGGATTTTTGTAATAGCTTTCACTTACCTGTTTTAAGCTTTGTAGATGAACCAGGATTTATGATAGGCCCAGATAGTGAGTCTGCGGGTACGATTCGTTTTGGAACGGAAGCTATCTCGGCTGTAATGCAATCTCGAGTACCTTGGGCCAGCATTCAGGTGAATAAGGCCTTTGGTGTTGCCGCGCAAGCACATTTTGGACCACAAGCATATGTATTGAGTTGGCCCAGCGCAAAGACTGGTGCGTTGCCGGTTGAAGGAGGAGTCGCCGTAGCATTTTCTAGAGAGATTGCCGCCTCTCCAAACCCAGAGCAAAGGCAGCGTGAGCTAGAAGATTTATTAGCAACCAGTCAATCACCCTTTCCAAAGAGTGAGGGTTTTTCCGTTCATGAGCTTATAGACCCAAGAGAGACCAGACCAAAACTGGCGGCTTGGTTGGATTTAGCTATTGGCTCACAAACCGAACCTGCCAAACCATTTTTTGCTACTATGCGGCCTTAAATTAAGAACTGCAAAAATGACTAGTTCAACTAATTTTTTCTTAGGAATATTTCTTCTTATATTTGTAGTTTTTTTTATTCCATCAAAGGGAATGACCGATATTATCTTGATGTCTCAAGATAATACATCTTATGGATGTATTGATTGTGATCAGAGAGCAGAGCAATCTATTTGTAACGCATACGGTAAATATGGATCTATCTACAGTGATCAATCTATATGGAACAAGAATGGAATTGGTAATATTAATAAAAAGGAGAGTCCATTTAACAAAGGTGGGCTTGGACTAGGTTTATTTAATTCGCAGGGAAATTTTGAAGGATATTTTGTGATTAATGATAAAGACGGTAGTCGATACTCTGAAATGTTGAAATCAGCTTGGCACGATTCTAAGCAATCACATGTTAAATCAAAGGCTATTTTTTGTAGGTTAATTTTCGGATCTGATTTGTAAGACGTAAAAATCATTTTGATTCATTTAATTACTTGGAGTTGTGCATGAGGTTTTTTTCAGATCCATTTAAAAGTTTGTTTGCATGCCTTATTGTGATCGTCCTGTGCATGGCTTCATCCTCGTGGATACAAACTTCCGGCGGAAAAGTTGCAGTCTCTAAAGTTATGTTACCGACTCAGAATGGACAAAATCTTGCTGCTACCCTATTTAAACCTTTGACCGCGACAGTTGAAAATCCAGCTCCTTTCATAGCTGTTGTGCCAGGATTTCAAAGATCAAGAGAGGCTTTATCGAATATAGCAATTGAACTATCTAGGAGAGGTTTCGTTGTCGTGTCCATTGACCCTTATGGACAAGGGAGCTCAAGTTCTTCAATGAGCACACGGTCTGCGACGTATGAAGGCTATGGAATGTTTGCTCTCATTGATTATGTGTTTTTAACTAATAATTTAAATTATGTTGATAAAAATAGGATTGCGGCAACTGGCCATTCTGCAGGTGGTAACGCGGCTATTAGAGGTGCTGCTTACTTTGGAAGAGAAGCAAAAGAATTAGGAGTGCCAAGTAAGCTGCATTCTGTTTACGTGTCTGGATATGTTCTCACCCTTCGAAAGTCTGTTCTCAGAGATGTCAAATCTAATATTGGAGTCAGTTATGCGCTTTATGATGAGGGAGCGTTTAGGAATAAATTAAAAAGCGGTGATATGCGTTATGCTCCGGAGGCTCTCAGAGTGGTAAACTCTGGTGTGCCGAGCAGTAACTCAAAAGTTACTGAAGTTGAGCTCGGTAAATTCTACGGTGATGTGCTATCAAGAAATGCAAGAGTCATCCATAACGAACCTTTGCTTCATCCATTTCAGCCATACAATGGACTCGCCACTGAGAATCAGATTAGTTATTTTGAGAAGGTTTTGTCTCATAATTCGACCATAACTCCCGATAATCAAATATGGCAATGGAAGGAATTGTTTGGTCTGATTTCTCTAATTACCTCCTTAATAATGCTAATTCCACTTGGAAAAGTTATGTTGAGGACATCTTTTTTTCTCGAAATAGTACAAACTGTGCCGCCTTCATCACCACCACTTTTAGGTAGAGCAAAAATATTATTCTGGGCGCTTTTCGCACTCTCGGCAATGATAGCATGCACCTCTTTTATTCCGATGGTTGAGCTTTCAAAACAGTTATTTGTTGATGCCTCAACTAGAAAGCAAACTTGGTTTTTCCCTCAGAGGATGAATAATCCGGTCATGCTTTGGGCGTTATTTAATGGTTGTATCGGCTTTCTGATTTTCTTTTTACATTACAAGTTCTTTGGAAAACACAATGGATCTAAGCCTGATGCTTGGGGAGTGATTATTTCCAGAACTGTCGGGTTAAAAACAATTCTTTTGGGGCTGCTAATTTTTTCATTTTACTATTTACTCTTGTTTTTAATCGATTATTTCTTTTTAGTAGATTACCGATTCTGGTTTATGGGAGTTCGAGTTTTTCAACCAAGCATCATTGTATTGCTCATAATGTATGCCCCAGTGTTTTTTGTTTTTTTCTTGATGAGTTCTCTGCGTACGAACACTGCAATGAGAATCGAGGGTCAATCAGAGTGGTTTTCTATGTTTTTATCAGGCATAGGTAATTCATTAGGGTTAATTTTAATCATAATTATTCAATACACCTACTTTGCTGCAACAGGAGAGGTATATTGGACAACTAATTGGTTATACATAAATTTGTTATTCGGTGTTGTGCCAATGATGTTTGCGCTACCTTATTTCAATCGATATTTTTTCAACATGACTGGGCGCATTTATTTGGGTCCCGTCGTGACATGCTTAGTCTTTATAATGATTTTATCCACCAATACCGTTAGTTATATACCAATTTAGCTGGGTTTTAGGAATGGCATATGTTTAGCTACAAGTTTTTGCGTTTGACAGTATTATTCGCTGCATTATTGCTTAATACCTTTGTATTTGGTTCCGATGATTTTTTCGATCAGTTTGATTCGGATGGGAAAGGAAATTTTGTTTTTGAAGATTGGAAAGGAAAACCGCTGAGAGTATTCGCGTCGATACCAAAAGAAATTAAGAGAGATACTCCTATCATTGTAATTCTTCATGGACAGAGTCGGAATGCCGAAGGTTATAGAAATAGTTGGCACTCAGCGGCCAGGAGGTATAATTTTATCGCCCTAGTTCCTAAGTATAGTACACCTGACTTCCCTAAGACTCGTTATAACTTGGGCAATATGAAAACTCTTGGGGGTCGATCGATAAGTGCAGATAATTGGATTTTTTCTTCAATTGAACCCCTTTTTAATTATTCTCGGAAGACTTTTGGTACCCAAGTAGATGCTTATAGTCTTTATGGGCACTCTGCCGGAGCGCAAGTGGCTCATCGGTTCGTATATTTGATACATCCCAACAGAGCAAAACGCATTGTTTTGGCAAACTCTGGATACTATAGTATGCCTATCAATGAGATAGAGTATCCCTATGGCATTAAGGGTATAAATATATCCGAAGAGATGTTGCAAAAAGCTTATGAAAAAAGAGTGATCATTCTTCTTGGCGATAAAGACAATGACCCTAATCATTCGAGTTTAAATAAGGATAATCAGGCGATGCGTCAGGGTCCTCACCGATTTGCAAGAGGTCATAATTTTTATATGAACTCCCTGTTTAAAGGATCGATACTGATGAAGGTGCCATTTAATTGGTCAATGTCTGTTGCGCCTGGTGTCGGTCATTCAAATAGGTCAATGGTNCCTTTTGCANCTCCCTTTTTATTGGATGGTCCTCTGACAGTCCGNTGAAAATCTGTATTAGATTTAATGAATCCTAGCGCCCTGCGCTACCAACGTTTTTTGAATTTGGCTGATGCTAACATCCTTAACATCNACATTAGCTTTTATTGACTCTGCTGCAGCNACACCCGCACCTTGACCATTTACAGCACAACACATCATNTTTCTGGTNGCTGCATGNGACATTTTATCTCCGCCNNNACAACGCCCNGTGACAAGCAAATGATTCACTCCTNTAGGAATCATTGAACGATAAGGCAATTGAAAGTAACGTCCNGTTGTNGGTAGNATCAACACACCATACCCATCGATAAATTCTGGAAATATTCCAATACTGTCGTNAAATTTGGCCTGCCCATGAACGTCTTCTGAAGTCATATTATATTGAGCATTAATTTTTCTCGTATCTCGTATTCCAATGGTCATNCCAAAATTTCTCAATTTTGCATTTTCACAACCGGGATTAAATTTTTTTAATGCTTTTATCGCTTGCATTGCTTGATATCGGCCTTCAATTTCTCCTCTAGTCAAATGATCTGGATTTGTTGCATCCAGNTCAGCTAGATGGATTAAGTTTAGATAGCTTAAGTCACCTTGCTCACTTATCGCTCCCCAAGTACCAGTTATTGTATTTAAGTTTGGAGGGATTATTCCTTTTTTAATAGCTTCCTCAAATGGTTTCTTAAGATAGGGCGAGAACAGTTTATCTTCTTTACCTGAAGTCTTCATTGCCCAGTCCGGACCACACCAGTCACTGTAGGTATGAGGATTATCTTTTACATTCGCTATAAACTTTTGTTTATCAACACCGGTCATCGAAAACATCACCGACGCTGCCATCATATCCTCTGTCGGTGTTTTGAAAACTTCGGCTCCAGAGCGGTTAGCTACGTCTGCATCTCCCGTTGCGTCAATGACTCTGTCAGCAATAATAGCTTCTCGCCCAGCTTTACTCTCGACAATAACTCCTTTTATCGTTTTGCCATCCATTATGGTTGCTACCATCATTCGATGTAGCATTGGAGTAATCCCAGCCTCCTGAACTAAAACATCTGCAACATACTTAAATCCTTCTCCATCAATAGCATGGCTATTAGATTGTGGCTCGGGAGATGATAAATTCATTGATTTTGCTCGTTCTTCAAATTCAATACCTATCCCAACGCTATCAACTGTTTTGTCATGACGATACCAAGCAAATCCCTCAACACCAACTTGTGTTAGATTGCCTCCAAAGCATCCATATCTCTCTAAAAGAGTCGTTTCAACTCCTTCCCTTGAAGCGGCAATAGCGGCAGCAAGTCCTCCGGGACCACTTCCAACTACAAGCAATTGAGTTTTATGTATGATGGGTGTTTGTCTTGCCGCTTCGGTTATTGAATTACTAATAATTAAAATTGAATTTTCAATCTTATAGAATTTGGTAATAGAAAGTGAATCATTATCCTACAGTGCTTTTAGCTGTCGGTTTCACAATCTCTTTGTTTGTATTTAAATGCGGAAAATCCTCACGCAACCACTTTCTCGTAGAAATACATAGCAATACCAAAATGGGTATCATCGGCAACGAACTTACAACGGTCATCGCTAAAACAGTTTGAAGTGAATCCGCTTGCAGCAGACCAGCTGTTATCAATGCTAGAAGGACTGCCCATGCTATCCGGTTCCATCTTCTTGGTTCCTGAGTATTCGCTAAATCTTTTGCGCATATGCTTGATATGACATAAGCCGAAGAGTCGATGGTAGTAGCATAAAAAATTATAGATAGAACGGTAAAAACAAATAAAGTTACGTTTCCAAATGGCAGGCTTTTGATGACTAGAGCGTTCACGAATGAAAGCCCCTGAGTATTTAGAATTTCAGTAACTGACAAAGAACCAGTATTTTCGAGATAAAGTGAGTATCCGCCCATTACAGCAAGAAATAGCCAGGTTCCGATGCAACCCCATGTAATAACTCCCAAGACTAGCTGTCGTATTGTTCTGCCTCGAGAGATCCTCCCAAAAAATAGCCCAACCATTCCAGTGTAAGCAAACCACCATGCCCAGTAGAAGCCGGTCCATGCTTCAGGAAAACCGCCTTCTCCTATTGGATCAGTCCATGTTGCAGTTCTTAAGAAATTATTAAACATTATCCCAAAGCTGTTAACCGTTAGGTCCAATATAAAAATTCCAGGACCCGCTATTAAAACAAAAAGAATCGCCAGAATTGCAAGCGCAATGTTAATGTCAGCTAGGATCTTTATCCCCGCTTTTAAGCCTTTATAAACACTCGTGCCAAATAATAAAGTCCAAAATATTAAAACACCCATCTTTATCATCATACTGTCTTCTACACCAAGAAGTGTGGCTAGCATCGCAGAGACAAGTGGGACCCCCAGTCCCAATGTTGTGGCAACACCTCCCACAATTGCTAAGACGATAAGTATATCTATGGTTGTTTTAATCTGGCCTCTGCCTTTTTGAGGAAGTGCGCCATCACAAGCACTGCTTATTCTTAGAACAGGATACTCCCTTACGTATAACATATAAGCTATCGGCACTGCCGGC
>PALW01000006.1 GCA_002710745.1 Porticoccaceae bacterium | reverse complement strand
TAAAAATTTTTAGACGTCATTCCAATACTCACTGCAAAGTTAAGACTGACGGCTGCTGGGCGGAGTGAGGATGTTCACTCCCGCCATAAACCTTCAGCTTTCTATACATTTCCCGGCCTAATGGCCCCCTTGGCAACATTCCCTTCACTGCCTTCTCTAGCGCTCTTTCTGGGAACTTTTCCATCATCTGTGAAAAATTAATTTCCTTAATTCCACCAGGAAAACCAGTGTGCGAATAATATTTCTTACCCACTGCTTTATTGCCTGTAACAGTAATTTTCGAAGAATTCACCACTACTACATAATCACCACAATCTGCATTGGGAGTATACTCCGGTTTATGCTTACCTCTAAGCCTAAGTGCTATCTCAGATGCTAGTCTTCCTAGGACTGCTCCCGTCGCATCAATGATAACCCACTCACGTGATGCCGACTTAGAGCTGATGCTTACTGTCTTCATGTTTTTAAACCGAACTTTATTAGGGTGCGAATTGTAATGATCACGAGTCATTAATACAAGAGGCTCTTAAGTTTTCTTGAGCAATAAGTATTTAGGGTATGTGAGATCTTGATAAATATTCGACACTTTGCATCTCAATAAGCCGACTTTTCGTTCTATCAAATTCAAAAATCAATTGCCTTCCTTTATAGATATCCTCAATTGGACTGTTTGATGCGATGATTAATTTAACATTCCGATCATAAAACTCGTCNACCATGCTTATAAATCGTCGNGCAGCTCCCTCAGATTCAACCGTAAGTTCTGGAATATTACTCACCATCACCGTATGAAATTCCNTAGATATCTGGATGTAGTCATTCTGACTTCGAGGTCCCTCACAGATGTCTTNAAATANAAACCAAACTATATTNTTTGCGGATCGGTGCGCCANGACTTTCCTTCCTTGAATGTTTAACTCANATGAAGNGAATGAGGATTCACTTGGATTTAACAAGTTGTCAAAAATACCTCCCATCTTTTCATCAGATAATTCATTGGAGGGCGTAAAGAAGACAAGATTTTTTTCTAATTCTCTCAATCGGTAATCCATTTGAGANCTCAACTTAACTATCTTGCAATTCGATTCTAGAATCNTTATCGCCNGCAANAAATTTTGCCGTTGGAGACCATNTTNATAAAGAGATTTTGGCTGAACATTTGAGGTTATAACTAAACAAACCTTTTGGCTACATAACTCATCTAGCAAATTGGCGAGAATCATGGCATCCCCAATATCATTCACAAAAAACTCATCGATACATAAAACTTTTGCTTTCTTTGAGATTTTTCTCGCCACATGTTTTATCGGATCCGCTCTACCCGAAAAAAGCTTCAATTCTTTATGTACTTTGTGCATTAAACGATGAAAGTGCAATCGCATNTTTTGATTTAAAGGAAGCGTCTCAAAAAAAAGATCCATTAAATAAGTTTTTCCTCTTCCGACTTTCCCCCAAATATAAACTCCATCAATTTTTTTATTGAAATTAAAAAACTTCATTTTCGAATATAAAAAATTTAAAGGTCTAGAGTGTTCATGCATCAAGTCAGTTTGCAAAGCGGAGAGAACCTTAACTACCTCGCTCTGAGCAAGGTCTAGCGAGAAATTTTTATTTGCGATGTTTTCTTCGAATTGTTGTGAAAGATTCTTCATACTCTCTATTAAAATTTAACTAATTTCTAATGACAAGGAAATAAACTCATAAATCTATACTTACGACAACAATGAGTTTTGATATGGTTTATAATCTGTACAAGGAAGTAGTTTGATCAGACTCTACGTGCGTCGAATGGGAAGTAATATGGATATACTCATTATAATAGTCATCGGAGGATTATCGTTTATAGCAGGTGCAATCTCAATTACTGTGTTCAAATCTCTTAATCAAGTCAGCGCTGACGAGACAGAAGAAATATCGAAAAAACTGCAAAAGAGTGATTTAGAACTGAAAGAATATCGACAAGCCGTGTCAGAGCATTTTTTGGTTCTTTCGCAGTTAGTGACAAACGTCATTAATGGATATAAAGAGATTAATGAGCATCTAACCAAATCAGCCCTGAGGCTATCAAGTCCAGAAATTGGAAAACAATTGCTTAAGAATAATGATGCTAAATTGGCAGACCTTGAAGAGATAAACCAAACGATTGACATGAGCAATATCGACATTCCCCGAGACTATGCCCCTAAAGTTCCTGGTGGCGTGCTCAGCGAGGGATACGGCGTGAAAAAAGAGGATGAATCTGATACTGATGAGGTTCCTCCATCGATAACCGGCGAAGCTGAACAAAAAAAATCAAAAAGCAACAAAAAATAACTTTATTTTTGGCATGTCAAATAATTGATATGGTGTTAATCAATCATAAAGAAGCAAACTGATATGAAATTATTAAAAGACGAAATTTGGTCGACTATAAAGAGCGAGGCAGCGGAAGCGGCCAGAAATGAGCCCGGATTATCAGCGCTTCTCATGGAGAAAATTTTACAGCACTCAGGCATAAAAGATGCCATAGTGCATGAAATAGTAAAAAGATTATCGCTTTCAAAAAGCTCTAAGTTTACTAATAGTTTTGAGTTTAGAGACGCCATTCATAAAAGCCTAATCGAAGAAAATATTATAGTGGATCTGACAGCTATAGTAGATCGTGATTCAGCTTGCACTCAATTTTGTACACCACTACTTTTTTACAAAGGATTTCTATCNCTCCAGATATATCGAGTAGCTAATACTTTATGGAAGAATAGTCATCAAATTTCAGCACTTTTGCTTCAAACTTTCATGTCAGAGCATTTTGCTATTGATATTCACCCAAACGCAAACATCGGCTTTGGTGTGATGCTAGATCATGCAACTGGAATTGTTATTGGAGAAACTGCAGTAGTAGAGGATAACGTATCAATTATGCAATCAGTAACTCTNGGGGGAACAGGCAAAAAGAGTGGAGATAGGCATCCAAAAATTAGACGAAATGTTCTGCTAGGTCCTCAATCGACAATATTGGGTAACATTGAAATTGGAGAGGGTTCAATGGTAGCGGCCTCAAGCGTAGTTCTTAATGCAGTATCACCTCGTTCAATCGTAGCGGGAGTGCCGGCAAGGAAAATCGGTGATGTTTTAAATTCATGGCCTTCACACACAATGAATCAGATATTCTCCTCTAGTGACACTGATTAGGACTCCCATGGGAAAGATATAACAGAGGAAATAGTCTTTTCACCAATCAGACACATGAGCAACCTGTCGAAACCAATAGCGATACCGGAACAATTTGGCAAGCCATGATCAAGAGCGCTCAGCAAATTCTCATCCAATGCTATTGGATCTTTACTTTGACCTTGTCTTTGAATATTGTCCTTTAAAAATCGACTTCTCTGCTCTTCGCCGCTTGTCAACTCGAAGTAACCGTTACCCAACTCAACATTATTGTAAAACAATTCAAAGCGTCGGCTGACATTGTATTCAGAGCATTCTCTTATCTCCGATAGTCCGGATTGACATTCTGGAAAATCATGGATGAAAACAATTCCCGATGGCAATTTTGGCTGAATAATCTGACTAAAAAGCAAATCAAGACAGCAAGTTCTAGAGGTATCATTCCATTCACTACCAAATATATTCACGCATGTTTCTTGTAATTGAGCGAGAGGTACTGTGTGAGGATTTATCTTTAGAATTTTTTGAAAATATTTTAAATAAGTAAATTTGTGAGCTGCAATGGAATAGCTGTATTCATTCGATATGAATTTGATTAGATCGAGTACTTCATCCATCAATAAAAATTCATCCCAACCACATCTGTACCATTCCAAAATAGTAAACTCTGGATTGTGTAGTGGACCAACTTCGCCACTTCGAAAGGCCTTTCCAAGATAAAAAAAATCTTCTCGAGTATCTGCTAATAATCTTTTCAAATAGTATTCAGGGGAGGTTTGAAGATATAGTCTTGAGCCATTATGTCGCAACGAAAATGAATCGAGGTTGGGATCGGAGACTGTATTTTGCGAAATATTTGGTACATCAACCTCCAGCACAAACCTTTCAGAAAAAAACTGTCTTATTTTAGATAACACACGTGACCTTATTTTAAGATTTTCAATCGACGCTGATGGACCCCAATTTTTTTTGTTATCTGTCATTACTAGACACTAAGTTTCAACGAACTCGACCAAGATACTCACTTGTTCTTGTATCTACTTTAACAACCTCGCCCTGATCAACAAATAAAGGGACTTTTACGATTGCGCCAGTTATCAGTTTCGCGGGCTTATTACCCCCTTGTGCTGTATCTCCACGCACACCTGGATCAGTTTCAATAATCTGAAGTTCTACATGGTTTGGAGGGATAACAAGTAAAGGATCACCATTATAGAGTGTGACTAAACACATATCCTGCTCTGACAACCATTTAACAGAATCTGCCATGGCTTGACTACTAGCCTGATATTGCTCAAATGTAGATAGATCCATAAAATACCAAAAATCTCCATCGTTATACAAATACTGCATATCCATATCTACAACATCTGCAGCTTCGATTGATTCTCCAGACTTAAATGTCCTCTCTAGCAATTTTAAAGTTTTTAAATTTTTTAACTTGACCCGACTGAAAGCTTGGCCCTTACCGGGCTTTACAAATTCGTTCTCAATAATTGAACAAGGATCTCCATCTAAAATAACCTTCAGTCCAGATTTAAACTCGTTAGTACTGTAGCTAGTCATATAATCCCCTTTAAATACTATTTCATAAATTTGCCGTACGTTTTCTAGTCAAAAAATAAAGTAACACTCAAATATCTCTCCACCCCAGAAAGTAAAGAACCGAATCGAGACCTCCCTGTTTGATCACACAATCCGCATTTTTGCGCACTAAAAGCTTTGCTCTATACGCGAAACCCAAGCCCGAAAGAGTGAGCATTGGAATATCGTTAGCTCCATCTCCGATAGAAATTACTCTCTCTTCTTTTCTGTCGTACCTATTAGACAACTTTTTAACTATGTCAGCTTTGGCGTCACCATCGATTAACTTGCCCGTCAAGTTTCCTGTTAATAATCCGTCTCTGGATTCTAAAACATTCGCGAAAGCATAATCGATGCCGAGGTTTTCTTTAATTCGTTCTGCAAAAAAAGAAAAACCACCCGAGATAATTGCAATCTTGTAATGACTATTTTTCAAAACAGAAATCAACCTCTCAGCTCCAGGGTTAAGCTGGATTCGATCAAAAACTCGATCTAAAATTTTTATATCTGTGTTCGCCAACAAATGTAACCTTTCCCTCAAACTTTGCTTGAAGTCAATTTCTCCTCTCATAGCACTTTCAGTAATTGCCGATACCTCACCAAGAACATTTGCTTCACGGGCAAGTTCATCAATGACTTCAAAATTAATCAACGTCGAATCCATATCCATAACTAGCAATGAGAAATCCTTCAAATCATTGATTTCTTTTTGATAGAACACATCAACCGAAAACTTCTCAGATAGTTTAGATAATTGACCTTTAAAATAGCTCGAATCACCTAACTCTCCACTCATTAGTATTCTTATAACCAAACATCTTTGAGAGTTTTCACCCTTAGACAAATAATTGTATTCAGCTAAAGTAAGCTTTGCTTCGGCAAGCAGCATTAAAACCTCTGAAATGAACTCGAGACTGATTTTTGGTGCCGTAAGTGTCAGAGAAGATAAACCATCTAGTTTTGGATTTCGTTCTGGAAAATCAAATGTTTTGGTATCAACCAAAGATAAAATTGGACCATATCCATTTATAGCAACTTTTTTCAGGTGCTCTCGCAAACTGCAGTCTTTTCCGCTCACTGCGAGCATTATGTGATTACTGTCATAGTTCGCAGTGGGTTTAAAAAAGATATCTATAACGTTGACCGACTGGCTCCAAGATAAGAGAAAAGCTAAATAATTTACTTCATTTTTCAATTCAACTGTTATAACTTGCATCTCGTCTATCTCGATTACGAATATAAATTTCGTTTTATGGAAAAATCAAAACATAAAAAGTTGAACATGCATTGGTTGTCGTCAATAAAATCCAAGGCGCCCACCCAAACTTTCTTTCTTTGCCTTTTGTTAGGCGCGGTGCTTTGCTCAATTTCTCTCGTTCAAACTAAACATATTATCGCTGAAAAAATCGAGTCCGAACAGATAGTTATTATGGACCAACTCGTCAATGTAATACAGAAACCATTGCTCAATAATGACACATTAAGCATTCAATTTATTTTAGAAGATACTACAAAAAACCCATATGTTGTCAGCTCCAGTCTTTTCGACGTAAATGGAAATCTGATAACGCGAAGTCAACAAAAAAAGTTAGCCCCTAAAGCCGTAAATCAAATAACTCAAAACATAGAGTTTGAAAATACAATTCTTGGCAACCTCAGAATTGAGCTGGATTTTGACGAGATGAAGTATATGCACATGAATATTTTTTATTCGACTGCAATAATCTGGATTACTCTCTCAGTTCTGCTAGTCGCTGGTTCATTAAAAAATGCTGTGGATATTTCCAATAAAATTATAAGCCTGACAAAACAACTGCCTGGACAAGAAACATCTTCTGCTAATGAAATAGACGCTCTTATTTCGAGAATCCAACCCCTCATAAAAACCGGGGGAGACTCTCATATATCTGACAACTTGAATTGTAACAGCTGCATTTTCTCAGGAATTATTCATAACCGAAAAACTCTTGATGATGAATTGAGCAAAGAAAATCACAACTCACTATTTGAAAAATTAGACCTATGCGTAAACAGAACATTAGAACTGTATGGAGGAGAACGTATTGAGGGGGATAGAGACTCGATATCATTTTTTACAAAATCAACGACTAAATCAAGGCAACACATCCTTATATCACTGATGGCCGCTTACACACTTCATGAAGTTATGCATCAATTATCTAAAAGTATGGGCGTTAATCTTATTCTATCTTGGTCAATCCATAATGACTGGCTGCCTCTAATGCCATTATTTAAATTTCACGAATCGATTCAAAAATTTAAAGTTTTATCAAAAAATTTAGCGTCCAATACTCAACAGAACAACATCGTATTGACTACAGATCAATTTAAATTCGATGAGCTCGCTGCAATCGCCAGATTCAAAGAACTTCAAGTAAACACGTATTTATTGGAAGGATTTAATGAACAGCGACAAATCATTTTACAAAAACAAATAAAGCATTTATGTAACATTTGTTTTTAACAAGTCGAAGGAATACTCACGCCGTTCACTAAAACTAGGTTAAGCTAAAGGAATGCTCTTCATAGGCACGCCAACCACTGTTGATTTTGGCAAAACAGTTGCATTAATTAAACTTCCTGCACCAACCTTAGAATTATTTCCGATCACAAGATCACCAATAATGCAGGAACCTGCTGATACTAAAACGTTATCTTCAATAATAATCTCTCCCTCTGACCCAGATCCTTTNNATGAAATAGAGACTGAATGCAATAGAGAGACCCCACTTCCAATAGAGACGTTCTCGCCAATCACTAAGTTAGTTGCATGATCAATAAAAATGGCTGTGCCAAAAGATACACTTGGGTGAATATCTACTTGATATAATTCAGCTACTATACTTTGCAACAATAACGGCAAAAATCGTTCACCTCGAGACCAAAACCAAGATCCAATTCTGTGGATCTGGAGCGCTTTGAAACCTTTTAAAAATACAATCGGCTCATAGTAATAATTACATGCTGGATCTTTCGTATATGTCGCTTTCAGATCATCGACAATTAGATTTATGGCGTCTGGATTTGATGACAANTAATCCATAAAGATTTTTTTATAATCAATATTTTCAGGCAGTCGTTTTTGCGCCTCACTAAAAAGATTATGGAAAATTAATTCTTCAAAGCTCTGATGGTCTAAAATAGCGCTTTTTAAAAAATAAACAGACGAATCCGCCCCAGCAGCAGCACGAGACGCATCTTTTATAATCATAGAAAACATGTCTATTACTTTCTTATTTCCGGACAACATACCTATCTAGAATTTCCTCTAAATGCATTAACACTATTTTTTTTTCAGATAAATTAGATATTAATATCTGCTTTTTTACCATATTAATATTCAGTTCTTTCTCGTAATAGTCNGCCACTGGCTTGTAACTTAAATGCCAAGGTTCGGGTGCTATTCCTTCATTGTCGATTGCATATGGTTGGAAGAAGTATGACTTGTATGCGCCACTTGGGCCTATACTTTCCATCAACCAAGAATAAAACGCAGAGAAAATACCATCCCCAATATACTCCGATGGAATCAGCTGCACCTTGTAATTATGATTTAGAGCACCTGCATCATAGACATCAAAGTCGGTACCCCAGTGATGTCTCGATGTGCCTGGTAGGGCCGTCCATCTAAGAATTGCCTGAATTTTTTCCCACGCACTAAAATCCTCGTGAACTATCGGCTTNGATGAATCATCCAAGATTGCTCTCTTCCCTGAAATCTTATCATTCCAAATTTTAACCTGATGATCGAATGACCTGTAACCACTCAAAACTCTCAAATCAAATCCATTTTTAGCAGCGGATTTTTTTAGCTCCCCATAAGGACCAACAACCCTCTCATGCAGAGATATATGCCTTTTTTTATTACAATCTATCCTTGAGCTTTTTTCCTCAAAATCTATAAGATGATTTGATGCAGTTCCAACAAGAATTTTTTCAAGATCGGATTTTTCCAAAATATTTCCCAAAACAGTTTATAGATCGGATTAAAGGACAGCATAATACGAATCCATATTTTTTAAAATTCAAAGTCTATTTCTTGTCCTAANTGAATNCCNTCCGATGAAATGCGTGTNTTCCAAACCATTACCTCGACTCCCAAATTTATTGCCTTAAAAAGTAGATTTGCATACGTAGGATCAATTTGATCGGCAATTTTTAATCGCTTTGCATTACTCACCTGAACACAAAAAAATAAAACTGCCCGATATCCTTCCTCCACTGCCAATATTAGTTCTCTTAAGTGTTTAGCTCCTCGATCTGTTTTTGCGTCGGGAAACGAGACAAGCCCTCCGCCCAAATCCCAGGTAGCACTTTTAACTTCAACATAACACTTAGGCTGATTGAGTATAGAGTGTCCCAAACAAAAATCCAGGCGGCTGCCCTCCTTGCCAAATCTGACTTCTTTGTCGAAGATATCGTAACTAGTTAACCCAGCAATTACTCCTTTTTTAATTGCCAAAAAAACTATTTTATTCGCCGAAGCCGAATGAACATTAGCAATATTATTGAACTTTGTGGTGATCAATTCTAATGTCCCTGGAAGTTTTCTAGTTTTTTTTGGTGACAAAGAATACCAGCAAGGTGCTGAGTCAATTAAACAGTTCTTTAGACTACCGGTATTAGGACAATGGAGTGTGACTAATTCTCCTGACTCACTGATTACGTCGACAAAAAATCGTTTATATCGCTTAACAAATGTACCTTTTAAAAGTTTCAAATTGAGGATTGCCTAAAATCTATACTGTTCTTTTATTAAACATTGCGCTTTCAAAATAATTAAAATTAAAATTTTTCCTTGAAAATCTCAGTAAAAATCTCTATAACTTCGTGCCTTATTATTTACAAACTATAAACGTAGGAAAAGTTTATGGCAAAAGAGTCTAACAGCGCGCCAAAAAAAACCAAGCAAAGGAGTAAGGACTCTACCTCTTCTTCTAATACTCTCCATGGAATTGCTCCCTACGTAATCATAAAGGGAGAGGAGTACATGAATGAGAATCAGCGTGAACATTTTAAAGTGATCTTAAAATCATGGCGTTATGAACTCATGGAAGAGGTTGACCGAACTGTCTCGCATATGAAGGATGAGGCTGCAAACTTTCCTGATCCATCAGATAGAGCAACTCAAGAAGAAGAGTTTAGCCTTGAATTACGAACAAGAGACAGAGAGAGAAAACTTATAAGAAAGATCGATAAAACTCTCATACGAATAGAGGATGATGATTACGGCTTCTGTGACCAGTGTGGAATAGATATTGGCGTAAGGCGTCTAGAGGCTCGGCCTACTGCCGAGCTTTGCGTTGACTGCAAGACTTTAGATGAAATAAGAGAAAGGCAAATAACAGGCGGTTAGCCACCACGTGCTGTCAAAAAAAGAACTTCCTACGAATACTCAATATAAACATCCTAAGAAGATTAAGGGTCGATTCGCGCCAACTCCAAGTGGAGACATCCATTTCGGATCCTTGGTTTGCGCACTTGCAAGCTATCTTGACGTAAAATCAGCAGGGGGTATATGGGTCATAAGAATAGATGATCTAGACACTCCTAGATTAAAAGACGGTGCTTCGGAGCAGATTATAGAAACGCTCGATCATTATAATTTGATTTCTGATGAGCCTATCTATTATCAGTCTGATCATCTTGCGACTTATAGAGAGTTCCTAAATGATTTAATAGCTAAAAACTTGACCTACGAATGTGAATGCACTCGAAAAAGAATACGATCCATAGGAGGAATCTATGATAACAAATGCCGTAATAGGAAAATAAAAAATGGAAGGACCTCTATTCGGCTGAAAATAAATGATCAAAATGAGGTGAATACTTTCTCAGACGGCATTTATGGCCTGCAACAAAAAGAAAGCTATAGAGTAAGTCGCGATTTTATAATATCAAGAAAAGATGACATTCCTTCATACGAATATTCGGTTGTAATTGATGATTTTATTCAAGAAATTTCTTACGTGTTAAGAGGTAAAGATTTAATTTTTTCAACATTTAACCAATTAACCCTTCAAAAAAGTTTAAACATCGATGCTCCTGAGTATGCTCATATTCCACTTGTTATGAACCTAAAAAAAAGGAAGCTAAGCAAGAGTGATGGGGCTCTTCTTGACAAGAAAAACTTCTCCATGAACCTTTATTTAGCATTGGAATTGCTGGGGCAAAATCCGGTTGAAGAGCTCAAATCAGCTACCGTTTCAGAGATTATTAATTCGGCCACCATAAATTGGAAGAGAGAAAATGTGCCGAAAGTATTCAATAAGCACGCAACATGAAGCCAATAAAAAAACGTGATAACGGTTACACCAAGAAATTACCTAAAAATATTCTCCTTGCATAGATTGATAAAAATATTAGACTATTGAGTGGCCGTATGGCCATTATAATAACAATAAATAAGAAAAATATTATGCGAAGAGTATCTTAAGTATAAAGAACTCACTCTAGGGCGCCTGTAGGCGCCCTTTTTAAACTTCTATTTTTGATGACTGCAGTAGCTCTAAATGTCAGACTTAAATTCTTAGCTTGAGGGCTATCTTTTGGTAACAACTGACGAAAAATTAGTCATTTATAATGCTATAGATAAATCAATCAATGTAAATAAAATCTCCAAACATGCAGTCTCGATTATCAGAACACTTCAGTCAAAAAACTTTTCGGCATACATTGTGGGCGGCGCCGTTCGTGATTTAATCCTCAAGTTAGAACCCAAAGATTTTGACATTGTAACTGATGCTAAACCTTGTGAAATAAAAGCGTTGTTCCCAAAGTCACGAGTTATAGGAAGACGGTTTCTACTTGTGCATGTAAAAAAAGGTGGTGCTTTTTATGAAGTATCAACTTTTCGATCCGGTGTTAGCAAAAACTATATATTTCAATCGCACCCACTAAAAAAGAATAATCGTAAGAAATACTCGACTGGTGATTCTGAATTTGGAACAATTCATGAAGATGCATTTCGGCGCGACTTGACGATAAACGCTCTATATTATGATCCAGTAAAAGAGCAAGTATATGATTTTACTGGAGGCGTTAAAGGCTTACTCGACAAAAAAGTAATGATTATTGGCCCCCCAGAGGTTCGCTTTACAGAAGATCCTGTAAGAATTATTAGAGTAATAAGAATCACAGCAAAACTTAATTTTCAGATACCGAGTGATATCGAGAGACATATTTTTAATAAATTTGATCTACTTAAAGATGTTTCTAAATCCAGATTATTTGATGAATCCTTAAAAATGTTTTTACATGGCCAAGGTTTGGCCTCTTATGAACTTCTAAGACGGTTCAATGGGCTAAAATATTTTGTTTACCTAAGTAAAAAAAATAGAATCAATAAAAATTCGAACCAATTATTTGAGGTCATGCTGAAATCAACTGATCTTAGGGTTAAACAAAAAAAATCTGTTAGCCCGCACTTTCTGTTCGCTGTACTGCTTTGGCCAAGTCTACTTATACAAGTCTCTAAATTAGAAAAAGAAAGGTCCGTGGTAAGAAAATTAATGAGCATCTCGTCCAAGACCGTTCTGACAAAGCAAGCATCAATAATCTCAATTCCTAAAAGATATTTGTTTAAAATAATCGATATCTGGAATTTGCAAATCCCTCTAGTTGAGAGACGTGCCAAGGATCATCAATTTATAATCAATCATCCCTGTTTTAGAGCAGCTTATGACTTGATCTTATTACGAGAAACCATCGGCGAGAAACTTAATGACGCTGGGCGTTGGTGGACAGAATATCAAAAGGGAAATAAATGTGATCAAACCAAACTACTACATGAAAAAGCTTATAATGAAAAAAATTACAAACTGAATACTCACTTTTATGAATAAAACTGTCTACATTGGATTTGGCAGTAACTTAAAGGGATCTAAAAACCGCATAAAGGACCAGATCAGCAGCGCGTTGGAGGTTATATCAGCTTCATTTAAGATTGAAATTATTTCTGTCTCCTCGTTATATGAATCGGAACCAATTGGTTTCGAGGATCAACCTAAGTTCATCAATGCTGTAGTCAAAGCTAGAACTTATTTATGTCCATTCGGTTTACTAAAATTTCTACAAAATATCGAGCGTGATCATGAAAGAGAGAGAGAGATTAATTGGGGGCCAAGGACGCTTGATTTAGATATCTTAATGTATGAAAACGTTAAAATTGAAACACGAAACCTCTCTATCCCTCATCCTAGGATGTTTGAACGTGCCTTTGTGATGTTTCCCCTTCGTGAAATCGATCCAGAACTATCGATTTTCAATAATCAAAATATTGGCGAGATCTTGGAAAACTTATCGAATCAGAGTATCTTTAAAACAACTGATCATAGCTGGTGGGAGAATATAGATGGATCAAAGCTTGTTGACAAAGTTCAACCTTGATTCAAGCTCTGTTTCTGTCCCTAACTTTATTGCGATTGAGGGTCCAATAGGAGTAGGAAAAACAACGTTAACGAGAAAGCTTGCATCCTCGCTAAATTATGAGGTCATCTTAGAGGAGCCTGACACAAATCCCTTTTTAGAAAGATTCTACCGCGACAGAAAAAATCATGCACTACCCGTCCAGCTACATTTTCTTTTTCAGAGATTTAAAAAAATGGAAGAGATAAGACAAGGAGATATATTTGAATCAGTAAAAGTATCTGATTTCATAATAGAAAAAGATCCTATTTTTGCGCGCGTCACATTGGATGATCACGAATACCAACTCTATAACAAAGTTTATGAAAGTATCATCCATGATTTACCAAAACCAGACATTGTTATCTATCTCCAAGCACCAACCCATGCATTAGTTCAGAGAGTAAAATTGAGAGGCAGAGCGGTAGAAAAACAAATGGAAGAAAATTACCTTGCACAACTAAATGATGCTTATACACAATTTTTTTATCACTATGACGACACTCCATTATTAATTGTCAATACAGGAGTCATCAATTTAGCAAAAAATGAGCAAGACTATGAGGACCTCTTAAAATATCTGCTTACAAAAAGAATTAGTCGCAATTACTACAATCCAAAATCAGAGTTGTAAAAAGTTCTTCCGGTTTACTATATAATACCGGCACTTGCTAAAAACTGTTTTAAAGATGAAAAAAATTAACGTAAAAAAACTTCATACAATGAAGCGAGAGAATAAAAAAATCACTGCATTGACTGCTTATGATTTCTCATTCGCTTCGTTATTAAGTGATGCTGAAATAGATATAATTTTAGTGGGAGATTCCCTAGGAAATGTGATTCAAGGCCATGAAAATACCATTCCTGTAACAGTAGCAGATATTTGTTACCACACTAAACTGGTTGCAAAAGGTACAACGTCTCCAATGGTAATCGCTGATATGCCATTTCTTTCATATGCGACTTTTGATAAAGCTCTGGATAATTCATGTGCTCTTATGCAATCAGGTGCTGAGATGGTCAAGATCGAAGGAGGAAAATGGACTGCAAACATAGTTAGTGAATTGGCGACTCGAGGTATTCCCATATGCTGTCACCTTGGCTTAACACCACAATATATACACAAAATTGGGAGTTATAGTGTCCAAGGCAGAGAAGAGGAAATAGCAAAAGAAATTATCACCGATGCATTGAATCTGGAGCAGGCTGGAGCTGATTTACTTGTTTTAGAGTGCGTTCCAACAAGGCTTGCAGCCAAAATCACAAGTCAGCTTAAAATTCCTGTTATTGGTATTGGTGCAGGTAAGTTTACTGATGGTCAGGTACTTGTCACTCATGATATCTTGGGTCTGTCTCGCTTGACTCCTAAGTTCACGAAAAATTTTATGTCCAATAGTAACTCCATAGCAAAAGCCATAGAACTATTTAAAGAGTCAGTTAGATCAGGAGACTTTCCCGATGAAGAAAGCTCCTTTGATTAATATTAAGGCTTGTTAAACTAGGGTAAAACTGGATGTCAAAATTTTATAATCTAAGCGCCTTATCGGCTGCTGGAGAAAATATAAACTTCTCATCATTGGAAGGCTACGTAATCTTAATTGTAAACACTGCGAGCAAGTGTGGATTCTCCAACCAATATAGCGGACTTCAAAAGCTTTATGAGAAATATCAAGACAATAAATTTAAGATCTTAGCTTTTCCCTGTAATCAATTTGGATCTCAAGAACCTGGAACCCAGGACGAAATTTTAAGATTTTGTAACAAAAACCATGGTGTAACATTTACAATTATGGATAAAGTTTGTGTTAAAGGTCGCAAACAGCATCCCCTTTTCAATTTCTTAGTTAATGAAAAACAAGGATTTCTTATTAAAGACATAAAATGGAACTTCACGAAGTTTCTCATTGACCGAAAGGGTAATGTCATTAAAAGATACTCACCAACCGCCAATCCCGCTTCGTTAGAGAGAGATATCGAAAACCAGTTGTAGTGAATTTACTTTTTTATTTTTTCAAAGTACTGATTTGCAGCAACTTTCACTTTAGGCGATAAATATAAGGTAGAAATCATTGTTGGTATTGCCATTGTCGCAAATGTGGCCAAAATCAAACCATTTACAATATCGAGAGAAACAACTGATCCTGCCACGAGAAGCCCCAGATACAATGGGGTATAGAATCCTGAATTCTCCTCCCCAAAAAGGAATGCAGCGGACCTTACACCATAAAACCACATGGTTACCATGGTAGTAAAACTGAGAAACCCTACCATAAATAACAACAAATACTTACCAAAAGAAGGGAAGACAGTATCCAATGCAATTGCAGTTAAAGTTACTCCATATAAATCGTCGTCAAACTCCCACACCCCTGTCAACAAAATAATAAAAGCGGTAGCTGTGCACATAATTAATGTGTCAATAACAGGACCCATCATTGCGACCAATCCCTCTCTAATAGGCTCTCTTGTCTTCGCAGTACCATGAGCCATTGACTCTGTGCCTATGCCTGCCTCGTTTGAAAATGCTCCCCTCCTAATGCCAATCATAATGACTGTTCCCANTGACCCCCCAGCAACCGCAGAGCCAGTAAAAGCATCATTTATAATCAAGACAAAGACTTCTGGAATTTGGTCAAAATATTCAAATAAAATAAGTAATGTCGCAAAAAGATAAATTGCTATCATCATAGGTACAATTCGGATAGCGAAAATACCAATACGTTGAATCTTCCCACGAATAACAAGGGCAACAANACTCGCAATTATTAAACTAGCCANTAAATCAAANNTAAAATGATTTTCTNTNGTCGCNAAATTTAAGGGCTCCGCAACCAAATCTCTCAATAATTGAACAAATTGATTAGCTTGGAATATNGGTAAGGCACCAATCATACANGCAACNGAGAAAACTGCTGCCAAAGGAAACCATCGCCTACCCATTCCCTCAGTAATNACATACATAGGGCCACCACAAAGCTGNCCATNCANATTTTCTTTTCGATACATGACGGANAGTGANGCGGTATAAAATTTGGTCGANACCCCANCAATTGCAGTAATCCACATCCAGAAAATACTNCCNGGTCCTCCNACAGNTATTGCAATTGCAACACCTGCGATATTACCCAAACCGAGAGTTCCTGATAGTGCTGTCGCTAAAGCTTGTGAGTGAGGGATGCTGCCTGGATCCTTATCACTGTCATGCTTGCCTAGAATTAGGTTTATTGCATGACCAAAATAACGGTATGGTTTAAAAGAGGAATGAATCATAAAGTATATTCCCCCGCCCACCAGAAGTATCACCAATGGNGTACCCCACATGAGATCTGCCCAACCATTGAGAAATATCTCAAGAGAATTCAAATATTCCATTTAACTCCGAGTATCTTACTAAAGACGAACTAACTAACGTGGCTTCGATAGAACTGGTTTTACGTAAAGAACTAAGCTGTGCCCCACTAGCCTAAACCCATTATCCTTTGCTATTTTCTCCTGTATANCGAGAAGCTCTTGATTTTGGAATTCCACAACTTGACCAGTTTCGGTGCAAACCATATGGTCATGACTGTCACCCCTATCCAGTTCATAAACTGCTGGACCATTATCAAAACTATGCCTAGTAATTAATCCTGCCGCCTCAAACTGAGTNAATACTCTATAAACGGTAGCNATGCCAACATCTTCCTGCGCATCTCTAAGCGACTGATATATGTCCTCTGCAGTCATGTGCCAGTCAGGCTCAGTTTCCAGGATTTGTAAAATCTTGATGCGGGGAAGAGTCACTTTAAGCCCTACCTTTTTGAGATCTTGATCTTTTTTGCTCATGAGTTCTACTTTTTTAAAATTTAAACATAAGGTATTATCACCAATCTTAGTTGAAACTGAAACCTAAACCTATGAAAAAATTAATATTAATCTTTGTACTTCATGCTTTTTTAGCTGGGTGTAGTGGATTAAATTTCCCGAGTGTTCATAAGATTGGGATCCAGCAGGGCAATATTATCGATGACGAAATGACTGAGCAACTATTTATAGGGATGTCAAAATCCCAAGTTAAATATGTTCTTGGCACTCCAGTTATCAACGACACATTCACATTAAATAGATGGGACTATTCTTACCGTTACATTTCTCCAAATGGAGAACTTGAAAAAAAAAGTCTTACACTTGTTTTCAACGAATCAAATGCTTTAAAAGAAATCATAGAAACACGATAATCTCAGCTTTGTTTAAATCCGAGTTTACTTTTTCTTTAGACCTTACTTAATTGTTCAGCTCTAAAACAAATATCATCAATCAATCGATCAGCTATCCGATCAAAAATTTTAGATACCAAAATGCCAAATTTTTGGTTATCGAACTCAAATTCCATAAAGAATAGGACCTTACATCCACTATGACTCAATTCACTGAATTCCCAACGGCCTCTAAAGTGCTTAAATGGCCCATCTAAAAGTGTCATCTTTATCAAAGATGGCGCTGTAAGACTATTCTTAGTAGTAAATTTAAATTTCATACCTGCTTTTTTTATCTGAATAGACGCAATCATGAATTCATCAGTATTCTCTATAACCTCCGCATTAGTGCAACCATCGATGAAGATAGGATAAGAATTAATATCATTCACGAGTTTATAAATAAATTCTGCAGAATGCGAAATGTATGCTGTTCTCTCAATTTTTTTCATAAACAGCTAACCATTGGAAAACTTATCCAAAATGCCCGCGACAAAAACTACTGAAACTGCGCACGGCGCAATGAATTTAAGTAAGAACATCCAGATCGACTTAATAGATGATTTAAACCCAATCTGTTCGTTTATAATTTTAGGAGACATGACATAACCAACAAAAATCGCGATAAGTAATCCTGTTATAGGCAGCATAATATTTGAAGTAAGGAAGTCTAGAAAGTCAAAGAAAGTGAAATTAAAAATCATAGAATTCTGCCAAATATTAAAAGAAAAAACACTACCGATACCTAATATCCATGCAACCAAAACTACTAGTAAATTAGCGTTTACCCGCCCTAAATTTTTCTCTTCCATTAGCCATGCGACCGACGGCTCGAGTAGTGAAATTGCCGAACTCCATGCAGCTATCGATACAAGCACAAAAAATAGAGTCCCTACCAATAGACCACCAGTCATATTCCCAAATGCAATTGGCAAGCTTATAAACATGAGGCCCGGTCCTGCAGTTGGCTCAAGACCAGAAGTTGAGAAAACAATAGAAAAAATGATGATCCCAGAAATTATAGCTACCAAGCTGTCAAAAAATGCCACAGTCAACACAGTCTTACCAATGCTTGCATCTTGTGGCATGTAAGCTCCATAAGCCATGATTGCTCCCATACCAATGCTGAGTGTAAAAAAAGCTTGCCCCATCGCTTCGAGCAAAGACCTGCCCGACAAGTTAGAAAGATCAAAACTAAATAAGAATTTCATTGCCTCTAGGACATTAGTGTTAAATAGACAAAAGACAAATAGTAAAAATATGACTACAAACAAAATCGGCATGAGAATTTCTATTGCTAGCCCAAGGCCTTTTTTTACTCCACCCATCACAACAATGACACAGAAAAATAAAAATACTGTTTGCCAAAAAATAAGTCCGATTGGATCGGCCAATACACTCTCAAATACTGAACTCGCGGATGTGCCATCAACTCCTTGGAGATCTCCCGTTGCCATCAAAACAATATATTTTAAAGCCCATCCAGCTATCACCGCGTAAAAGGATAAGATAAGAAGACCTGCTATGACACCAAACCAACCGATAGAGAGCCAAGCTTTATTGATGTGACTATTTGCGACTAAATCATTAACAGAGTTGATAGGACTTTGACGGCCTTGCCTACCTATTAAAACTTCAGCCATCATTACTGGGACACCAATAATTAAAATACAAAGCAAATAAATTAAAACAAATGCGCCACCCCCATTGCTGCCTGCAACATACGGAAACTTCCACATGTTACCCAACCCAACAGCAGAACCGGTAGCCGCCATAATAAAAGTCCACCGACTAGCCCAAGACCCATGCATGCCTTTTTTTTGTAATGCCATATTTTTTCCTCCAAGATTTATAATAATACTCCCTTTACTAAAAAAACACCTTTACAATCAGCTTAGAAAACCTTGATCAGAATTAAAATTAATCATGGCAAAAAAAGTAAAGAAGCAATCTAACACCATTGCTACAAATAAAAGGGCTAGATTTGATTTTGATCTGACCGATCAATTTGAAGCCGGATTGATCTTAGAAGGCTGGGAAGTCAAAAGTTTACGTCAAGGCCAAGTNACGATGAGAGATTCATTTATTATGATAGATAATGGTGAGGGATGGATTCATAATTTGAATATCTCGCCATTAATCTCGAAATCATCTCATTACGAATCTTCGCCTACTAGGATAAGAAAGCTTTTACTTAATAACAATGAGATTAAAAAAATAAAAATTCATATCGAACAAAAAGGATTTACTTGTGTTTGCACATCTCTTTACTGGAAAAAACATCTCGTTAAATGCAACTTGGCGCTTGCAAGGGGAAAAACAGACCTTGATAAACGAAATGTTTTAAAAGAACGTGCTTGGAATATCGAAAAACAGAGAGTANTTAAAAAAAAGTTTTAACCTTGCAATATTGGACTATATGATATCAATTAAAAGCTCTGCTGGGGGTTGAGAACAATCAAGTTTTTTCTCTAACAAAACCTCAATAGGCTCTAACAAAAACGCATCGTCCTCGCATGCAAAGCTTATCGAGGTTCCTGCTTCGCCTGCTCTTCCAGTCCTCCCAATTCTATGGACATAATCCTCCGGCTCTTCGGGCAANTCATAATTTATTACATGGCTAACCCCGTCGATGTGTATGCCTCTTCCCGCAACATCAGTTGCTACCATAAGCTTCAAATTGCCTGTCTTAAANTTTTGCAATGTTTTTAAACGGCGATTTTGAGGTACTTCTCCCGACAATAAACCCACCTTAAAGCCTAGATTCTTCAATTTATCAAATAACGAGCGGCAAGTATCTCGCCTATTTGCAAAAATAATAGCATTGCTCAAATCTTCCTTAAGAAGAATGTTATGCAACAGCTTGAATTTCTCAGCGCTTGTTGTGATTAAAATTTTTTGATCCACATTTTCAGTGGCTAAATCTTCTTTCTCGGCTCTTATGACAATAGGATTATCAGTCCATGATGATATAAGTCTCTCAATATCACTCGAGAAAGTAGCTGAGAACATTAAAGACTGACGTAGATGAGGTCTTGGCGCCTGATTAATCAACTGCCTAACTTGAGGAATAAATCCCATATCAAGCATTCTATCCGCTTCATCGACAACCAATATCTCTAGTCGATCCAAATATATATTACTATTCTTCGAGAAATCTAAGAGTCTCCCTGGGGTACCAATCAATATATCGCATGGTTTCTTGCTTAACATAGACAATTGTTTTTCTGGATCAATACCTCCCACTAAGACATGGATACTCAGGTCAGTAAAACGAGCTAAGGTTCGAGCATCATGACCTATTTGAATCGCTAGTTCTCTTGTCGGCGCCAGGATCAGCGCTCTTGCCTCACCTAGGTAATGCTCATCCGTAACCGGATTTCTAAGAAGGTCTTCAATAACAGTCACAAGGAAAGCTGCAGTTTTACCAGTTCCGGTCTGCGCCTGACCAATCACATCTTTTCCATTTAATGAATGCGGCAAAGAGCTTGCCTGGATTGGCGTACAAATTTCAAATTTAGCCTTATTAATCCCACGAAGTAACCGAGGTGAGAGAGAGAGTTGGTCAAACCTAACTGACTGATTCAAATGATTATTTTCAATTGACTCCGCTGAACTCAACCGCCAGACCTCTCTATATAAGTTGCACCCCGCTCGGATGCCGCTTCCATTTTTTAAATCAAATGTGTGGTTAAAACATCTTTAATGCTAGAGTGTACGATTGTCGGATAAACTTAGTCTAGAACAATCTATATTTTATAAATTAATTGTCCCGAATATGTAAACTAATTTGCACGCTATCTGCGAAGCGAATTCTGGATCGATTGAACGAAAAATAAAAGTGGAATATTTGGAAAAACAATATGGTGTCTATTATTAAACCTGCAAAAAAAGGATTTATTTCATATTCCAATGAAATAATGAAACTTGCGGGGCCGTTAATAATAAGTCAAGTGGCAATAATAGGTATTAGCGTTACAGATATTTACATGGCAGGCCAATTAGATTCTGAGACCTTGGCTGCGGTTCAATTAAGTATCAGTATATGGAATATTTTAAGTTTAGCAGTTGTTGGCTTGATGGTCGCGAATAGCCCTATTATTGGTGGGTTTTGGGGTTCTTCAGAGTATGGAAAAGTTAGAAGTCAATTCCAACAGTGTTGTTGGCTAGCATTTCCTATATCGATTTTAATCGTCATTGCGATTTTGATTGGCATTTATGGTTTAAACTCATTGTCAATCTCAGAAAGAGTTGCAAAAATTGCGACCGGTTATTTAGTTCCGTATTTCATCACTGCCCTAGTATTTCCTCTATTCTTGGTTTTTCGAACTACTTTTGAGGGTATGGGAAATACCAAACCGATATTAATATTTAATTGTATTGCCTTTGGAATTAATGCGGTGCTTGATTACATACTAGTTTTTGGGAAACTGGGTGCCCCAAGCCTAGGAGGAATCGGTGCCGCATGGGCAACAACTGTAGCATACATCTTTCTGCTGATCGCAATGATCTTCTATGCGAAGTTATCAAAAAAAGCTACTCAGTTAAATCTATATTATAAATTTGAAAAACCTAACATGCCTTTAATCCGCGGAACTCTTAACTTAGGCATTCCTATATCTTTGAATCTACTTGCAGAGTTTGGTTTTTTTGCAGTAATACCTATTTTAGTCGCTCACCTTGGCGCAAACATTGTTGCCGCTCACGCTATTACTATTAACATTGATACTTTAGCTTTCATGGTTCCTCTCGGAATAGCGCAATCTTTGACAATTCTGATCTCTCAAAGATTGGGATCTCTAAATCCGCGAGAGGCCAGGATAATTTGCATCACCGGATTTAAATTAGTCTTTTCTTTTGCGTTAGTACTAAGTTGCCTGAAAGTAACCCTTAGGCACGAGTTTGCAGAGCTCTTCAGTTCCAACTTAAAGGTGCAAATAATCGCCATAAACTTGTTTCTATTTTCTGCTCTTTTAGGCTTATTTGATTGTTTTCAAATGACCTGCAGTGGTGCTTTACGTGGCTATAAAGAGGCAAAAATTCCATTAATAATTCAAGTCACAGCCTTTTGGATTATTGTATTTCCTCTAGCCTATGTCATGTCTCTAACGAATTGGGTCATTCAACCCTTGGGGATATATGGATTTTGGATAGGATGCATTAGCGCTGTGACTTTAGCGGGGATTGGATTAGTATTTAGGTGGAATTATGTGTCAAAGAAAGCTATTAAAATGCACGAATCTAACCTTTAAACCTACCTAAAGTAACCCTCTCTAAATTATTTAAATCTCGAACAGTTCTGAAATCCACAAAATTAGTTGCTTGGAAAAAACGGCGGACTGAGCCTCCTTGTTCGAAACCATGCTCCACCATCAGCCAGCCATTCAGGGACAAAAAATCAATGCTTGAATATATTATTTCTTTAATATCAGCTAAACCAGCGTCGGACGCTATTAAAGCATTTTTTGGCTCAAATCTCAGGTCTCCTTCATTCAAGTGAGAATCACTTTTATCCAAGTATGGCGGATTACTCACCACCAGATCATATTTCTTCGTCGACTTAGAATCTTTGGGGAGATCATCAAACCAGTTACTTTTAATAAAAATAACATTATCAAGCTCGATTTCGTTCCGATTTGCTTCTGCTATTTGAATAGAAATATCGGATATATCAGTCCCTATAATATCCCATTTTGGCTTTTCTGAGGCCAATGCGAGTGCCAGCGCGCCAGAGCCTGTACCTAAATCAAGAACTGAGGAATTTTCCTTCAATGGTAATTCGAGAGCGAGCTCTATTATAAGCTCTGACTCAGGTCTCGGAATTAGGACATTTTCATTCACTTTTAATTCCAGAGTCCAAAATCCCTGCCTGCCTATAATATATGATATCGGCTCGCCACACTCTCGGCGCGCTTCGAATTCTAAATATTGCCTTTTCTGTTTGGAGGATAAAATATACTCAGGGTGTGTTCTTAGCCACGCTCTATCTACTTCTATTACTTCACAAAGAAGTCTTTCTCTCTCAAACACTGAGAGAAGGGAATCACAGCTATCCGATTCTTTAATCGTAGAATTCTGAATCAACTCGTGAATTGAGACCAAACTCATTATTATTCATCTAATTTTGAAAGTTGCTCAGCTTGAAATTCGTTGCTAAGAGCACTTAAAACCTCTTCCAGCGCCCCCTCCATAATTTCACTCAATTTATACAATGTTAAATTTATCCGATGATCAGTCAATCGTCCCTGTGGAAAGTTATAGGTTCTTATTCTCTCTGATCTATCACCACTTCCAACTAATAATTTGCGATGCTGTGACCTTTCAGTGTCTGCAGCTTCATCTCTGGTAGAGATCAACTTTGACTGAAGAACACCCATGGCGCGAGCACGATTTTTATGCTGAGATCTCTCATCCTGACATTCAACTACAATACCACTCGGGATATGCGTGATTCTTATTGCAGAGTCTGTTTTATTGACATGTTGTCCTCCTGCACCCGATGACCTAAAGGTATCAATTCTAAGATCATTTTTATTAATTTCAATTTCATCCCTTTCATCGGCCTCAGCCAATATAGCGACAGTGCAAGCTGATGTATGGATTCTCCCCTGTGATTCTGTTTCCGGCACACGTTGCACTCTGTGTGCACCAGATTCGAACTTTAATCTCGAATAGACATTTTTACCCTCGATACGCGCAATAATTTCTTTAAAACCTCCATGATCTCCATCGCTATTACTTAAAATCTGTACTTTCCATCCTAGGGTTTCAGAGTATTTACTGTACATCCTAAAAAGATCACCTGCGAATATTGCAGCCTCATCACCACCTGTGCCTGCTCTAATCTCTAAAAACACATTTTTTTTATCATTAGGATTCTTGGGCAAGAGTAAAGCCTGAAGTACTTTTTCTAAATCCAAAATCTCTTTTCCAAGCCCTAGGTCTTCAGACATTGCTAAAGACTTAATCTCTGGATCTGAGTCTTCCATTAATAAGGATAGTTCGATACGCTCGTTCTTTTTAGAAATCAGAGTCTTATAGTTTGAAACTACCTGTTCAATTTCGGAGAATTCCGTGGACAGGGCTCTAAATTTGTCTTGGTTTCCAATTATACTGGGATCGCTCAACAGCAATCCTATCTCCTCATAACGATCGACCAAAATATCTAATTTAGACTCAATGGATGCTTTCATGAAAAGTTTTCTCAATAACGTTATAAAAATTAAGGATTTGCTTATCTATTCTCTTTATCGTTTAGATTAAATAGCTCTTTCGTCGCATTAATAGCATCCTGTCTTCCCTCTTCACCCGCTCTTTTCAAGTTTTTAGTTGGAGTATGTAGTAATTTGTTGGTGATGCTTCTAGCAAGCTCTATGACGACGTCCTTGGCGTTTTTCCCACCCTCAAGAGCAATTAGCGCTCTATTAGTCTCTAAATCTCTAATTTTCTCCGCACTTGTTCTGAATTCCTTTATTGTCTTGATTGCCATAAGACCTTTGTTCTGATTACTCCACGAATTTACTTCCTCTGCTATTATTACTTTCGCAACATTCGCTTCTAAGTTTCTTGCCTTAACGTTATCTTCAATGAAATCTGCCAAATCGTCCACATTGTACAAATAAACATCTGCTAATTCTTCGACCTGTGGCTCGATATCCCTAGGAACAGCAATATCTACCATGAAGATTGGCTTGTATTTTCTCCTTCTTAAGGCGAGCTCAACGGCGCCCTTGCCGAGTATAGGTAATTGGCTTGCTGTGCTTGATATTAGAATATCCACGGTTTCTAACATCTCTGGCATGTCAGACAACAATATGACATCTGCTGAAAATCTCTCACTAAAACTTCGTGCTCTATTCAACGTTCTGTTAGCGACGGTCAACTTTCCGACACCATTTTCCACCAAATGCTTGGCGACAAGGTCAATAGTCTCGCCTGCTCCTATGAGAAGGGCATGAGCCTCTCCAAGATCTGAAAATATTTTCGAAGCTAAATTTACTGAAGCTGATGCAACTGAAACTGGATTCTTGCCAATCGCTGTCTCCGTTCTGACTCTTTTTGCAGCAGAAAAAATAAATTGAAAAACCTTCTCCAAATTAACTGAAACGGTACCTGCTTCTTTTGCAACCGAAAATGCTGATTTTATCTGACCAAATATCTGTGGCTCTCCAAGAACAAGTGAATCTAAACCGCTTGCAACTTCAATCATATGCTTAACAGCGTGTTCATTTCTAAAGCTATAAAAACACTCGGAGAGAGTATTTATCTCTGTGCCCTTTATCATCGCCAGCCAAGTTACTATTTGATGATCACTAACATCACCGAATAGATACACTTCTGTTCGATTACATGTAGACAGGAGGGCAATTTCTCTGACATGCAAAATAGTACAAGCATCATGAAGAACTTTTTCTACAATCGCAGGAGCAAATGAGAGTTTACTTCTCAAATCAAGGGACGCCGTCTTGTGATTTAATCCAAAAGCAACAATCATTTTTTAAAGTCCATTCATTAGGGCCGTAACGCAAAAGCACTAAATTTTACACTAAGATAGTTTTCGATGTATTTAACTTCTGCAAAATATCTTACTTTGATAAACTAAATAATCTTAAATCATTAAACACTTTTCTAAAATATACCGAAATGAGATTACGAAATACCATTCTGTTTGGCCTTGCATACTTATTAATAGCAACTGGATGCGCGAATCTGGAGAAAAAAACTAGCAAGAAAAATGTTGTCCTGAAATCAAGTGATTTAAACGACACTAATAACGAACCAAAGAACGAAAAAATATTACCGATAAAGAGTGATGCCTTAAGTGGACTAATAATTGCTGATTTGAATATCAAGAGAGGCAACGTGTTGGAAGCTTTACCTGTCTATGTAAGACAGGCAAGAGTCACAAAAGACAAAACGCTGATACTAAAGAGCTATAATCTAGCAAAATTTAGATCTGATATTGAAATAATGACCGAAATGGCCGATTTGTGGCTAGCAATAGAACCAGACAATCCCTCATCTCATTTAGCAAAGATTGAAAATTACTTACTTCTAAAAGAGCCTCTAAGTGCAATAAATCATGGACTTTGGATCTACAACTTTAATGAAGATATGAATCCTCTGATATATATAATTTCTCAAAGCCAAAATATCGATTTAAAACCAACTGAATTAATATCAATAATTTCTACTGAATCACAATCATCAGAGACAGATCATTTAATTAATACTTTATCGGGAATTGTTTCTAATCAAGAAGGAGACCTCGAAAAAGCGGAGTTAGCCCTAAAGAAGGCGTTAGAAGCAAAGCCTGATGACATCCAAACAACCATCAGAATAGCTCAAGTACTTATTAAAAAAGGAAAGTTAGAAGAAGCAATTTCAGTATTATCCAAATTAGTAAATCAAAACCCTGATAATCTTAATCTTCGGACACAATATGCAGAATATTTATCGGTTAAAAATATAGAGCAAGCTATTTCTGAGCTCGAGTTAATCAATAATCGTGAGCCATTTAATAGGAAAGTTGCATATATGCTCGCTTCCCTATACTTATCAAAAGATGAAACAAAGCTCGCAAAACCTATACTTGAAAAGTTAGGTAGCAAACAAAATAGTCCAAATGACGTCAACTTTCATCTGGGCAATATAGCCAAAAAAGACGGTGAGATTGCAAAAGCAATTTATTACTACTCAAAAGTTATTAGTGGATCAAAATACATTATTGCTCAAGAGAGACTGGTCGATTTATACACTCAAAATTCCAAGCTCTCAGAGATACAGAATTACTTGAGCATAAAAAGAGAAAACAACCCCAAATATGCTAAGAATCTTTTTCAACTAGAGTCAAGCCTGCTGCTAATAAATGACGAAAAAGACAAAGCATTTAAACTGTTGAGTAATGCGTTATCAGCATTCCCAAATGATGCAAATTTACTATACCTTAGGTCAATGTCACTGGATTCGCAGGAAACTTTTGACGAAATGGAAACTGATTTAAGATCCATTTTAACATTAGATGACGATAATTCTGTTATTTTGAATGCACTTGGATATTCCATGCTCATTTATACAGACAGAACGCAAGAGGCTTATAACCTAATAAAAAAAGCTCACGACATTAATCCAAAGGATCCAGCAATAATCGATAGTCTGGGATGGGTGCTTTTCAAACTTGGTAAATTAGAAGATGCTCTTAACTACCTAAATGATGCATACGCGCTTAATAAAGATGCGGAAATCGCCGCTCATCTAGGAGAGGTTCTATGGGTTCTAAACAAACGAGAGCAGGCGCTCCTTATTTTTAGAGAGAGTTACGAAAATTATCCGGAACATAAAACTCTTTTGCGCACCATAGAAAAACTCGGTGCCGAAATAAATAGTTCATTATGAATATCAGATTACTAATAGGCTTTTTCTTTTCCCTGCTGCTATCTAATTGCAATTCAATAGCTCCAATTGAGAATGCTCAGGAATCAAGTTCACATCCTCTCAAAGAGGATAACTTATCAAATTCTCAAAAATGGTTAGTTAAAGCCAAGCTGGCATATAAAAATTCTGATGATGAAGGGTTTGCAAATTTGATTTGGGATCAAACTTATGATCATCATCATATTACTTTAAGTTCATCCATGTCTTTAAAAAAGTTTGTTGTCTCTGGAGACAAACAAATTAGTCAAGTGAAATTCAATCAGGAAATTTTAGAAATTGAATCCAAAGATGTAATGACGAAATTCATAGGCTTACCAGTCTCATTGTTAGATTTGTCCTGGTGGCTAAGAGGGCGCATCTCTCCCACCAGTTACTCTTCGAATCAGGTGTATGAAGAAGATGGTTTGCTGTCAAAATTTTCACAAAATGGCTGGAATATTGGAATTTTAAATTATAAACGCACGAACCAGAAAAACATCCCAATACAAATATCTTTAGAGGGATATAATAGCTACTTGAAAATAAAAATAACTTCTTGGACATTCTAAAAAGATAACAGCAACAAAAATGAAAGATCTAAAGGTAATATCTCCTGCGAAAATAAATCTTAATCTAAAAATATTAGGCCGTCGAAACGATGGTTATCATAATATTCAAACACTTTTCCAAATTTTGAAATTTGGTGACGAAATGACATTCAGTATAGGTTCAGGAAATAAAATAACTGTAGATGCGGGACAAGAGATTGAAAATAATATTGTTTTAGATGCAGCGAAACTACTTCAAGAAAAAACTTCATCTGCAATAGGATGTCATATACAAATAAATAAAAAAATTCCCCTTGGAGGTGGAATGGGAGGAGGAAGTAGCAACGCTGCTACCACTCTTTTGGTACTCAACCACCTATGGAAAATCAACTTATCAAAAACAGAATTATTAGAAATGGGACGACGGTTAGGCGCTGATGTACCCATTTTTATTATAGGAGAAAGTGCCCTAGCGGAGGGTATTGGAGAAAAGCTCCGTCCAATTGTTACAGAAAAACAGTGGTTTTTAATTATAAATCCTCACATCTCGATTTCTACACACAAAATTTTTTCACACCCTGAATTGACAAGAAACTCTCTACCATCCAAAATATCGGCGATTTTGGACGGACGCTCAGATAACGACTGCACAAAACTTGTGACTAAACTATACCCAGAGATTTTAGAAGTTCTAGATTGGCTAAAAAATCATGGTAAGCCGAAATTAACCGGAACTGGAGCATGTATATTTTGTTCGTTTAAGTCATCGAATGAAGCAAACTGGGTATTAAAAGACTTGCCAGAAAAATGGTCAGGATTTGTAACAGAGGGAGTCTCAGTGTCGTCAGTACATGAAACTCTTGATAACTTAAAAATTGGGGCGTCGCCAAGTGGTTAAGGCAACGGGTTTTGATCCCGTCATTCGGAGGTTCGACTCCTCCCGCCCCAGCCAAGAAATTAATTATCGACCAAAGGTGCTCAGCCATGGCTAGTGTGATGGTTTTTACTGGAAATGCTAATCCAGAACTCACAAATCAAATAGCAAGATCGCTAGGTATTGCAATAAGCAATGCATTGGTGGATTTATATTCTGATGGAGAAATTAATATAGAGATTAAGGATAACGTTCGTGGCAATAATGTCTTCATTGTTCAGCCGATATGTTTTCCAACAAATAGAAATGTAATGGAACTTGTGCTAATGATTGATGCATTGAGAAGGGCATCTGCAGGAAGAATTACAGCTGTGGTTCCATACTTTGGTTATGCACGACAGGATAGGAGAGTTAGATCCGCCCGTGTTCCAATAAGCGCTAAAGTTGTAGCGGATATGCTATCTAACGCTGGAGTTGATCATGTTCTCACAGTAGACCTCCATGCAGAGCAGATCCAAGGCTTCTTCAATTGTACAGTGGATAATGTTTATGGGGCGCCAGTGATGATTGATCATATCGAACGCCAAAACTATAAAAACTTGAGGGTAGTATCGCCCGATATCGGCGGAGTTGTGCGAGCGCGAGCTGTTGCCAAACAGCTCGAATGTGATCTTGCAATAATTGACAAAAGGCGGCCGTCACCAAATGAGAGTGAGGTCATGAATTTGATAGGTGAGGTTGACGAAAGGACGTGTGTATTAGTTGATGATATGGTTGACACCGCTGGAACTCTCTGTAAGGCGGCAAGTGCGCTGAAGAATATGGGCGCTGCGAAGGTAGTCGCATATGCAACTCATGCTGTTTTATCCGGTAACGCAATAGACAATATCAAATCTTCCGAGCTCGATACGTTAGTGGTAAGTAACAGTGTACCCTTATCTAATGACGCGAAAGACTGCGAGAAGATTCAAGTTCTCCCTTTAGGACCATTGCTTTCTGAGGCAATAAGACGCATTAGTAACAGAGAGTCCATAAGTGCGATGTTTATCTAAATTTAAATAGCTTTGAAAAATTCAGAGCACAACCATTGATATAGGTCTGGTCGCGGTCTATATCTAATAAAACGAGGAGACTATCATGTCTACTAACTTTGTAATAAATGCCAGATCAAGAGAGGATACAGGGAAAGGTGCGAGCCGCCGCCTGCGTCGTCAATCTGGTGAGATACCCGCTATTATTTACGGTGGCAAGAAACATGCAGAAAAAATATCAATCCTNCACAAGGATATTANGAAAGCGTTAGAAAATGAAGCTGTATATTCAAGCATTATATCTNTTGCTATAGATGGAAAAGCAGAAGATACGATAATCAAAGATATTCAGAGACATCCTGCCAAACAAGTTATACTCCATCTCGATTTTTTACGCGTGAGTAAAACTACTAAGCTACAAACTCGTGTTCCTTTAAACTTCTTAAACGAAGATATCTGTGTTGGCGTAAAAATGGGAGGTGGACTTATTGCTCATACGATGACAGATATAGAAGTTTCATGCCTACCCAAAGATCTGCCTGAATCGATCGATGTAGACATGGAAGAAATAGATATTGGGCAGATAGTGCATCTATCAGATATCAAAATGCCCTCTGGTGTAGAAAGCGTTTCTTTAAGTCAAGGTGCAGAATATGACCTAACTGTCGCAACAGTAAATAAACAGAAAGCAGCAGACATTGAAGAAACAATAGATTCAGATGAGTCGGATGATGACAATGTGGAGAGTGAAAAGGAATCTAACGAAGATTAGATTCTAGACAAACTGAACATAAGTTTATGATCACTTTGATTGTTGGCCTTGGAAATCCTGGAACGAAGTATAAGGGCACTCGTCATAATGTCGGTGCCCAATTCGTGGAGTTGTTAGCTGATAATCTTAAAATTCAATTAAAGACAGAAGCCAAATTTTATGGGCAAACTGGAAAGGCTAATGTTGATGGAAAAGAATTATGGTTATTAAATCCAAATACTTTTATGAATGAGAGTGGCAAATCTGTGGCGGCATTCCACAATTTCTATAAATTAGATCCTCTCTCTATTTTAGTAGTTCACGATGATTTAGATATCCCGTCTGGTATAGCTCGATACAAAAGCGACGGAGGTCATGGTGGACATAATGGTCTTCGAGACATTATTTCGTCACTTGGAAATAAAACTAGTTTTAAGAGACTCAGAATTGGAATAGGACATCCTGGGGATTCATCAAAAGTTACGAGTTATGTTCTGAATTCGCCACTGGCATCCGAAAGAGAAGCACTATTAAATGTTTTTGAAAGTGCAATAGAAACAGTTCCGCTATTAATTGATGATCAATGGGATAAAGCACTGCTTAATCTTCACACTAAAATAAGGTGATTTCCTAGATGGGCTTCAAATGTGGCATAGTAGGACTTCCAAATGTGGGCAAGTCGACTCTCTTTAATGCTCTAACACAATCAGATATTAGCGCAGAGAACTTCCCGTTCTGTACGATAGAACCAAACACTGGCTTAGTTTCTGTACCAGATAAACGGCTCAGCGAGATAGCATCTATAGTCGATCCTAAAAAAATAATTCCAGCAATAATGGAATTTGTTGATATCGCCGGCTTAGTTGGCGGAGCATCTAACGGAGAGGGATTAGGCAATAAATTTTTAGCCAATATTAGAGAAACAGATGCAATAGCACATGTGGTCCGGTGTTTTGATGATGAAAATATTATCCATGTCCACCAAAAAGTTGATCCAATCAGTGACATTGAAATAATTAATACAGAGCTCGCTTTAGCTGATCTGCAAACCTTGGATAATACTAAAAAGAGAATCGCCAAATCTGTGAAAGCGGGAGATAAAGACGCGATATTATTGGACAATACTATAGAACGCATATCATTGCTTTTAAACAATGGAAAACCTTTAAGATCTATCGAACTTAGTGAGCTTGATAAAGCCGCTCTCAAGACACTAAATCTCTTGACACTAAAACCTGTTTTTTATGTCGCTAATGTAAAAGAAGATGGGTTTGATAACAATCCTCACCTCAATTCACTCGTTGATTTAGCCTCAAGTGAGAAGTCTTTAGTCATTCCGATATGTAATAAAATAGAAGCAGAAATAGCCGAATTTTCCGACATTGAAAGAAATGAATTTTTAGAAATGATGGGTTTATCCGAACCGGGTTTAAATAAAGTTATCACAACTGGCTATGCGATTCTTAACCTGCATACATACTTTACTGCGGGCCCGAATGAACTTAGAGCTTGGACCATAAAAAAAGAATCTAGTGCACCGCAAGCAGCTGGGAAAATTCATACTGATTTTGAAAAAGGTTTTATCCGAGCTGAAGTCATTAGCTATGACGACTATATTAAATTTAGGGGTGAGCAGGGCTCAAAAGATGCTGGTAAATGGAGGCTCGAAGGGAAAGAGTACATTGTCCAGGATGGTGATTTAATCCATTTTAGATTTAATGTTTAGTGCCTTGCGCATATAAATACGATGATAGGGAATAAGCAAAAGGGGCTTATCTATGCAACCATTACTGCATTTTTGTGGGGGATTCTCCCTATTGCTTTAATTGGTATTCTGGTAACAATAGATCCATTTACAACTACTTTCTTTAGATTTTTAATTGCCGCTGTAATTCTTACTCCTGCTCTCATCTACAAAGGGAAGCTTAAAAACAAAAAAAAATATTTTGAAAAAAAGATCATTCTGCAATTTAGCATCGCTGGTATGCTCTTATGCATCAACTATGCTCTCTATATCTTTGGTCTGAATAAAACATCTGCCGAGGCAGCTCAAGTAATGATGCAAGTAGCTCCTATATGTTTACTGCTTGCTGGAGTTTTTTTATTCAGGGAAAAGTTTTCCAAAAAGCAATGGCTAGGTTTAATTATTTTTATCTCAGGCTTAATAATGTTTTTTAGTCCAAGGTATGAGGATGTTTTCACTGAATTCAATACATACGGATCAGGATTAATCATACTTTTAGCTGCTGCATTAACTTGGGTAGTCTACGCGATCTTTCAAAAAACTCTGTTGAAAGATTTTTCAGCTCAAGAAACGATGATTGTATTCTACTGGATAGGCGTCTTATTCTTCTTCCCTCTTTCAACATTTGAGAGTCTTATAAATCTCACAACTTTCCAATGGCTTCTCGTGATTTTTTGTGGATTGAATACTCTGCTCGCTTATGGAAGTTTTTCAGAGGCACTTACCCATATCGAAGCATCACGGGTGAGCGCTATCCTTGCCACAACGCCTCTTATAACCCTAGTTTTTGTCCAGATTTCTCCAGTTTCAATACTAATCCCTGAGCCATTGACTCTAACTGTAATACTGGGCGCATTTTTTGTAGTTACAGGCTCAATCATCACATCAACCGCGAAAAATTAATATGCTTTGAAAGTACTATTTTGTAGGTCGACACCTTTTGTTTATAATCACAGGCCAGATAAGGCTCAAGCTATTCAAGTCGCAATATAAAAGAGGATTTTATGGAAAATTATTTTAATACCCTGTCCCTGAGAGAAAAACTAGCACAACTGGGCAAATGTCGTTTTATGGCCAAAGAAGAATTTTCGAGGGGTTGTGATCTGCTCAAGGAATGGGAAATTGTGATCATTGGATGTGGGGCTCAAGGGCTTAATCAGGGTTTGAATATGAGAGACTCCGGTTTGAAGATATCTTATGCTCTCCGAGATCAAGCGATTAAAGAAAAAAGGCAATCATTTTTATCTGCCACTGAAAATGGCTTCGATGTTGGTACCCCAGAAGAGTTTGTTCCTAAAGCAGATCTCGTTTTGAATTTAACACCCGATAAACAGCATACTGCGGCTGTTTCTTCTTTCATGCATCTTATGAAAAAAGGATCTTCACTGGCCTATTCGCATGGATTTAATATCGTCGAAGAGGGGATGAAAATACGTGAGGATATCACCGTTATTATGGTGGCTCCGAAATGTCCAGGTACAGAGGTCAGAGAAGAGTACAAACGTGGTTTTGGTGTACCAACTTTAATAGCAGTACATCCTGAAAATGATCCAAATAGAAATGGATTAGAAATTGCCAAAGCTTATGCTAGTGCAACGGGTGTAGATAAAGCACGTGTCTTGGAGTCATCCTTCATAGCCGAGGTCAAATCAGACTTAATGGGAGA
>PALW01000005.1 GCA_002710745.1 Porticoccaceae bacterium | reverse complement strand
AATTTGACGGTATTAATAATCAGGGTGCATTGAAGATAATCACTGACACCGGTGATACATTAACGTTGCATAGTGGAGAAGTGAGTGTACGTGTGAAATGAATAGGCTTTTTGTTGACATCGGAAATTCAAAACTTAAATGGCGCTTCTATATCGGTGAATCCCGAAAGCATGATAAATGCGGATCTTATGAAGAATTCTGTGCTCATCTTGATGAAGTTTCTCTTGCGAAGCCCTTGATGGATTGTGTGAAAATTTCAAGTGTTAAAAATAATGCTACAACATTCGCTATATCAGATTTAATAGAAACTAAACTTAATATCGTTCCTCAATTTGCAAAAGTTTCAAATAGCGTGGGAAAAGTAAGATGTGGCTATAAAAATATTAATGAGCTTGGAGTAGATCGTTGGTTAGCAATTGTGTCGGGAGTTAAGAAGTACGAAAAAGGTATTTTAATAGTTGATTCGGGAACAGCAATTTCAATCGATTTAGTAGATCACGAACCCAATCATTTAGGCGGTTTTATTTTGCCTGGATTAAGAGCCAGTTTAGAGGCGCTTTCATCTTGCACGGACAAGATCCCTCTAATATCTGAGATTGATAATATTGCTTCTCCTGGCAACTCTACAAAGAGTGGAGTGCTAGGAGGCATTATAAATCCAGTTATCGCGTTTATTGAATTACTGTCGCATAAATATCAGTTATATCCGGTGCTTACTGGAGGAGATAATTTGCAGATAGGTGTTGGTTTATCTATCAAACACTCTCTCGAGGATAATTTGGTGCTCGACGGCTTAGAGATTGATGAAGTCGAATTTGAGCAGATATCCTCATGTAAACTTTAAGTCCCGAGCGAATGCAAAAAATGTAAATTAGGTAATTTAATTGGTCAAGATTGCTGAAATATAAGCTGTTTAAAAATATAAGGTTGCTAATACATAAAAGTTTAACTAAAATCGCGATCCGCGGAGATTATGCTGGCGTAGCTCAGTTGGTAGAGCAGCTGACTTGTAATCAGCCGGTCGGGGGTTCGACTCCTCTCGCCAGCTCCAAAGTTTAATAGCGTAATTTATGAGGGGTAAACGGANANAGAATGNAGGCCNTTTTNTGGNGGGNTTCCCGAGTGGCCAAAGGGATCAGACTGTAAATCTGACGCGAAAGCTTCGGTGGTTCGAATCCACCTCCCCCCACCANAATGAGCNAAANNGCTNGCGTGANTTANNTATTGCNANTNNANGACANNNNANAACCGCNTATANTAAGTTTTGNNGCTGCGGGCGTTGTGTAATGGTAAGACCTCAGCCTTCCAAGCTGATGATGCGGGTTCGATTCCCGCCGTCCGCTCCANAGTATGATGCTTTATATGCTCATATAGCTCAGTAGGTAGAGCACTTCCTTGGTAAGGAAGAGGTCACCGGTTCAAATCCGGTTATGAGCTCCAACGTTTTGTATGGAGCTGAACAAATTGCCTTAAGGTAAAAACTTACAAGTAAAGATATATTGGTTAGGAGAGATTTAAATGGCAAAAGAAAAATTTGAAAGAAGTAAGCCACACGTTAACGTTGGTACGATTGGTCACGTCGATCATGGTAAGACAACGCTGACCGCTGCTATGACTCGAGTTTGTGCGGAAGTTTTTGGTGGAGAGATGCAAGCATTTGATCAGATTGATAATGCCCCTGAGGAAAGAGAAAGAGGTATTACAATATCGACAGCGCATGTTGAGTATGATTCAGCGGATAGGCATTATGCTCACGTTGATTGTCCTGGACACGCAGATTATGTCAAAAACATGATTACAGGTGCGGCTCAAATGGATGGAGCTATATTAGTTTGTGGGGCGACAGATGGTCCGATGCCTCAGACACGTGAGCACATTCTTTTGTCTCGNCAAGTAGGTGTTCCATATGTTGTTGTGTTTTTAAACAAAGCTGATCTTCTAGCTGAGGATTGTGGTGGTGTTGGNTCTGAAGAATACGAGGAGATGCTTGAACTTGTTGAGATGGAGTTACGTGAGTTGCTTGATCTCTATGAGTTTCCTGGTGACGATACGCCTATTGTGGTTGGTTCAGCACTAATGGCTTTAGAAGGTAAGGATGATAATGAGCTTGGTACAACAGCAGTTAAAAAGTTGGTTGAAGCTNTGGACTCATATATTCCTGAGCCGGTGAGAGCTATTGATCAGCCGTTTTTGATGCCTATTGAAGATGTTTTTTCAATCGCTGGCCGAGGTACAGTAGTAACTGGTCGTATTGAGCGTGGAGTGATTAAGGTTGGAGAGGAAATTGAAATCATAGGTATTTCTGATACAGCTAAAACTACTTGTACTGGAGTAGAGATGTTCCGTAAGTTTCTAGACGAAGGACGAGCAGGCGAGAACTGTGGTGTTTTATTGCGGGGTACAAAAAGAGAAGAAGTTCAGCGTGGTCAAGTACTTGCTCATCCAGGTTCTGTGAAGCCTCATACAAAGTTTGAAGCTGAAGTATATGTCTTGTCTAAGGACGAAGGTGGTCGACATACTCCGTTCTTTAAAGGGTATAGACCTCAATTTTATTTTAGAACGACAGATGTAACTGGTGCCGTTGAGCTTCCTTCAGGAACTGAGATGGTTATGCCGGGTGATAACATAAAAATGACAGTAGAGCTCATTCATCCCATTGCTATGGAGGATGGACTTAGGTTTGCAATTAGAGAAGGCGGACGAACTGTTGGCGCAGGAGTTGTCGCTAAAATTATTGAATAACGAATAATAAAACTTCAAATTGGTGTGGTTTTTGAATCTCGATATTAAATACTAGTCTAGTCAGCGATNACGGGGTTTATATTGCTTGACACTTAACTAGAGCACCACTAGAATTCGCGCTCCGCGCAAAAATGTTGCNCGGAGCTAAATTTTTACTCGGTTGGAGTTTTGCTAAATGCAAAATCAAAGTATCAGAATACGGTTGAAAGCTTTTGATCATAAGTTAATAGATCTCTCAACCCTTGAAATAGTTGAAACAGCTAAGAGAACAGGCGCTCAAATACGCGGGCCTATTCCTTTGCCGACTAGAAAGGAGAGATTTACGGTCCTTATATCCCCTCATGTTAACAAAGATGCTAGAGATCAGTATGAAATCAGGACGCACAAAAGGTTGTTAGATATTGTGGAGCCAACAGAAAAGACTGTTGACGCTTTGATGAAATTAAATTTGGCGGCAGGAGTAGAGGTGCAAATTAGCTTGAGCTAATTTGTGCGTTGATAATAATCTGAGTGTAATGTTTTTTAAACAGCCATAGCGGGTTTGAGCCCCGTACACTAGAGAGGTTTAAAATGGCAGTTGGTATCATAGGCCGCAAATGCGGAATGACTCGTGTTTTCGATGAAGATGGCGCGTCAATTCCCGTAACAGTAGTGCACGCCGCTCCGAATCGAATTACTCAAATAAAAGATATTGAAACTGACGGCTATAGTTCGTTGCAAGTGACAACTGGCAATGTAAAGCAGTCGCGCGTATCAAAAGCAGCTGCCGGTCAATTTATTAAAGCAGGAGTCGATGCCGGAAGGGGAAAATGGGAGTTCAAATTAGATAGTAGGGTTGAGAATTATGAGGTTGGCTCTGCGATAACAGTGGAAACCTTTTCTAATGGACAAAAAGTTGATGTCACCGGAGTTTCGAAAGGAAAGGGATTTCAAGGCGGTGTTAAAAGGTGGAACTTTGGAATGCAAGATGCCACTCATGGTAACTCATTATCTCACCGCTCTAATGGATCCATTGGTCAAAACCAGACTCCAGGCCGTGTCTTTAAAGGTAAAAAGATGAGTGGTCAGATGGGCAATGTCAAGGCCACTACTCAGAACATAACTGTGGTTCGCGTGGATCCTGAAAGGCATCTATTGCTTTTGAAGGGATCGGTTCCGGGTGCTCCAGGCGGAGACATCATTGTTCGTCCAGCGGTTAAAGGGAGTTGAACAGAGTTATGGAATTAGCAGTTTATAGCACCAGTGGAAAAGGCAAAAAAAGCAAGATAGCAGTGTCTCAACGTGCTTTTGGAACCGATTTTAACGGCGATCTTGTTCATCAAGCGGTTACCGCATTTCTCTCAGGGAGGCGCCAGGGTACCAAAGGACAAAAAAATCGATCAGCTGTATCTGGGGGTGGGAAAAAACCTTTCAGGCAGAAAGGAACTGGCCGCGCAAGGGCAGGAACGACAAGGGGACCTCTTTGGCGAGGAGGAGGCGTAACTTTTGCTGCTCATCAACAGGAGCATTTCAAAAAATTAAACAAAAAAATGTATCAGTCTGCACTCAGATCAGTCCTATCAGAGCTTGCTCGTCAGGAAAGATTAATAATAGCGAAAGACTTTTCCATTAAAGCGCCCAAGACAAAGAGTCTAGTTGCAAAATTGGCAGATTTTGGTATTAGTGATGGTCTGATCGTTACCACAAAAATTACTGATGATTTGATCTTAGCTTCTAGAAATTTGAGAAAAGTGGAAGTCTGTGAACCTTTCAGTATGGATCTGGTTAGCCTCATAGGGTCATCAAAAGTTTTAATTACTGTGGATGCTGTTAAAAGTATTGAGGAGCATCTCGGATGAATACGGATAGATTATACAAAATTATTCTTGGTCCACATGTTACGGAGAAGTCTTCGATGGTAACGGGCAGTAANGCTCAAGTGGCTTTTAAAGTNTCTAAAGATGCNAAAAAGCTAGAGATTAAAAGAGCAGTCGAGATATTGTTTGAAACAAAGGTGGATTCTGTTCGTGTCATTAACATGAAAGGTAAAACGAAGCGTACCAAGATTGGAGTAGGCAAGAAAAGCAATTGGAAGAAAGCCTACGTAACCCTAGCTGATGGCGAAGAAATTGATTTCTCGCTGGGAATTGAGGAATAGAAATGGCAGTTGTGAAAAGAAAGCCAACATCNCCTGGTAGNCGATTTGTCGTNAGCGTGGTGCATAGCGAGTTGCACAAAGGAAAGCCATATAGTCCTTTGGTAGAGACGAAAAAGAAATCGGGAGGCCGAAATAGTAGCGGTCGTATAACTGTTAGGCATATTGGCGGTGGCCATAAACAAAATTACAGAATTATTGATTTTAAAAGAAATAAAGATGGTATCGCAGCAAAAGTAGAAAGGGTTGAATACGATCCTAATAGGTCGGCTAATATTGCACTGCTTTGTTATAAGGATGGTGAGAGGAAATACATAATTGCGCCGAAGGGAATTAGGGCTGGCGATGAGGTCATATCGGGAGACAGCGTTCCAATAAAGACTGGAAATTGTTTGCCTCTGAGAAAGATCCCACTGGGGTCAGTGATGCATTGTGTTGAATTAAAGGTTGGCAAGGGAGCTCAATTAGCGAGAAGTGCTGCAGCTTCGGTTCAATTAGTGGCAAAGGAAGGAACTTATGCGACTGTAAGATTGAGAAGCGGAGAAATGAGAAAGGTCTCACTGGATTGCAGGGCTACTCTCGGAGAAGTGGGTAACAACGAGCATAGCCTCAAATCTCTGGGTAAAGCTGGTGCTGCTAGGTGGAGGGGAATTAGGCCAACGGTACGAGGCGTGGCTATGAACCCTGTAGATCACCCGCACGGAGGGGGAGAGGGGAGAACGTCTGGCGGACGGCATCCTGTTTCACCGTGGGGAGTGCCAACAAAAGGTTACAAGACTAGAAAAAATAAGCGNACAACAAAATACATAGTTCGCAAGAGAAANTAGAAACAGCAGTAATAAAGGAGAAAAATGTGCCGAGATCGCTGAAAAAAGGACCTTTTATTGATATTCATTTAGCTAAGAAAATTGATATAGCAGTTGAGAACAACGATAGAAAACCAATTAAAACATGGTCTAGGCGGTCTATGATTTTACCAAATATGGTAGGGCTAACAATCGCTATTCACAATGGGCGGCAACATATTCCAGTAACAATAAATGAAGAAATGGTAGGGCATAAATTGGGAGAATTCTCCCCGACCAGGACATATAAGGGTCATGCAGCTGATAGAAAAGTTAAAAGATAGAGTTTTAAAAATCGGAAGTAATGAACTATGGAAGTAACTGCAAAATTAAAAGGTGCGAGAATTGCTGCTCAAAAAGCCCGGCTCGTTGCGGATCAGATTCGAGGAAAGTCAGTAGAGTCTGCGCTGGAAGTTCTTCAGTTTAGCAAGAAGAAAGCGGCTGCAATTCTGAAAAAGATAGTTGAATCTGCTGTCGCAAATGCAGAGCACAACGATGGTTTGGATGTAGATGAATTAAAAATTTCTGCCGTTTATGTTGATGAAGGAATGACGATGAAACGTATCAGGCCGAGAGCCAAAGGAAGGGCAGATAGAATATTGAAGAGAAGTTGTCATATAACCGTAAAAGTAAAAGAGAATTAGGAGACCATTGAATGGGTCAAAAAGTACATCCAACTGGAATTAGATTAGGCATTGTTAAAAATCACAGCTCCGTGTGGTATGCGGGTGGCAGAGATTATGCTGACAAGTTGAACCANGATCTTGCAGTGAGAAAATTGATAGCTAGAAAATTAGCNAATGCNTCAGTTAGTAGGATAGATATAGAGCGACCCTCGGGAAGTGCTAGGGTGATTATCCACTCTGCAAGGCCCGGCATAGTCATTGGCAAAAAGGGTGAGGATGTAGAAAAGCTTAGATCAGAAATCCAAAAGGTTATGCAATGTTCGGTGAATATTAATATTGAAGAAATTAGAAAACCAGATTTAGATGCAACATTGGCTAGCCAAAATGTAGCTCAACAGTTAGAGAAAAGAGTTATGTTTAGACGNGCAATGAAAAGGGCTGTCCAAAATGCTATGAGAGCTGGAGCACTCGGTGTAAAGATACAAGTGAGTGGGCGTTTAGGAGGTGCTGAGATAGCAAGATCTGAGTGGTACAGGGAGGGAAGAGTACCCCTGCATACTTTGAGGGCTGATATTGATTATGCGACTGCTGANGCGAATACAACTTATGGAATCATTGGAGTAAAAATTTGGATTTTTAAAGGTGAAATAATTGGTAGCGACAATACTGGAGCACCAAAAAACGAAGAGAGTTTAACTAGGGCTTAGGTACTGATAAATGCTTCAACCAAAACGAACAAAATTTAGAAAAATGCATAAAGGCAGAAACCGTGGACTTGCTGACCGAGGTAGNAAAGTAAGTTTTGGCGAATTTGGCCTTAAGGCATCNGGTAGAGGAAGGATTACCGCTAGNCAAATAGAAGCAGCGCGTCGCGCAATGACTAGNCATATTAAAAGAGGTGGAAAAATTTGGATTCGTGTCTTCCCGGATAAGCCTATTACGAAAAAGCCNCTTGAGGTTCGAATGGGTAAAGGAAAGGGTAATGTGGAATATTGGGTNGCATTAGTACAGCCTGGTAAGGTCTTATATGAGATGGAGGGNGTTAGCGAGGAACTTGCAAGGGAAGCATTTGCACTGGCGGCGGCCAAACTGCCAGTGGCTACTACTTTTGTTAAGAGGACGGTAATGTGAAGATTAAAGTGAGTGAAGTCTCAGATAAGCCTTTAAAAGAGTTGAAGTTAGCTTTGGCAGAAGAACAGAAAAAACATTTTAATATTAAGGCTAAAATGAAAACAGGGCAGCTCAGCGAGACTCATTTGGTAGCGATCTCTCGGAAGAACATTGCTCGATTAAAAACAATCATAAATTCTAAAGCTGGTGACTAATATGGAAGGGATAAAAGCAAGTTCTCGTAACATCAGTGGCAAGGTTGTGAGTAATAAAATGGATAAAACTGTGACTGTTTTAGTNGAGAGGAGAGTGAAACANCCGGTTTACGGTAAAATTTTGACAAAATCATCAAAGATTAAAGCTCATGATGAGTCAAACTCCGTTAATGAAGGTGACAAGGTTTTGATAGCAGAGTGTCGTCCTATTTCGAAAGGTAAAAATTGGACTGTTATTAAGGTAATTAGCGAGCAAGATACTGCCTGATGCAGTATTTTTATTAAGGAAATGAGATGATTCAGACAGAAAGTTACCTTGACGTAGCGGACAATAGTGGAGCAAGGAAAGTNATGTGCATTAAGGTTCTTGGTGGATCACATAGACGATATGCGAGTGTTGGAGATGTTATTAAGGTAACAGTGAAAGAAGCGATACCGCGTGGAAAGGTAAAAAAAGGGCAAGTGATGAGTGCCGTTGTAGTTCGTACTCGCAAGGGTATAAGGCGAAANGACGGCAGTCTCATTAAATTCGATGATAATGCGGCGGTTTTGCTNAATGCAAGTTTNGCGCCTATAGGAACCAGAATATTTGGTCCGGTTACAAGAGAATTACGATCAGAGCGTTTNATGAGAATAATTTCTCTTGCCCCTGAAGTCTTNTGATAAGGATTNGATGATGAAAAGAATAAGACGCGATGATNAAGTTGTTGTTACGGCAGGTAAAGANAAAGGTAAGAGGGGAAAGGTACTCAAGATTCTTGATGATAATAATGNTTTAGTTTCNGGTATTCAAATTGTAAAGAAACATCAGAAACCAAATCCTAATTTGGGTATCACAGGTGGGATTATAGAAAAAGAATCTCCTATTAACACATCGAATTTAGCTTTATTTGATGAAAAGGCGAGCAAAGGTAGTCGAGTGAAGTTTGAACTCTCAAAAGATGGANTTAAGTCGAGAGTTTACAAGTCTTCTCAAAATAAAGTAGAAATTTAGCTTATATTTGGTAAATGAAATGAGTCAGTTTAAAGAATTATATATTAAAGATTTAGCTCCCAAATTAATGAAGGAGCTTAATCTCAATAATGTGATGGAAGTGCCTCGAATAACAAAAATCACCCTTAACATGGGTGTTGGGGAAGCTATCGCGGACAAAAAATCACTCGAGAGTGCTGTTGAGGACTTAACTTTAATAGCGGGTCAGAAGCCAATTGTNACAAAAGCAAAAAAATCAATAGCCGGATTTAAAGTCAGAGAAGGATGGCCGATCGGTACAAAAGTTACTTTAAGAGCAAACAGAATGTATGACTTTCTTGAGCGGCTCATAGGAATAGCAATACCAAGAATTCGGGATTTTAGAGGTATTAGTCCCAAACAGTTTGACGGAAGAGGCAATTTTTCGATGGGTGTAGCGGAGCAAATTATTTTCCCTGAGATTGATTATGACAAAATAGATAAATTGCGTGGTTTNGATATTTCAATAACAACTTCTGCTAAAAACGATGATGAAGCGAGAGCTCTTCTCAAAGCATTTAATTTTCCACTAAAGAACTGAGAGTTACAAATGGCAAAAGCATCAATGATTCAAAAAGAGTATAAGAGAGCGAAAATGGTCGAAAAGTTCGCATCTAAGAGAGCTGCTCTTAAAGCTGTTATATCAAGTATTAAGTCTTCTGAAGAAGAGAGATGGGAAGCGCAGCAAAAGCTCCAGAAATTACCGCGTGACGCAAGTCCAAGCAGATTAAGGAGTAGATGCAGAATAACTGGTAGGCCAAATGGGGTGTATAAGAAATTTGGATTGTGCAGGAATAAGCTAAGAGAAACTGCCATGCGTGGAGAAGTGCCTGGTTTAGTTAAGGCTAGTTGGTAAAGGGGAATAATAATGACAATGCAAGATCCATTATCAGATATGTTGACTAGAATAAGAAATGCTCATCTCAGAGAAAAGCAATCAGTATCAATGCCCTCGTCAAAGCTAAGAGAGTCAGTCTCAAGCGTTTTGAAAGGAGAAGGTTACATAACCAATTACGAAGTTTCTGGCGTCAAAAAACCTACGCTATCTATCGAGCTTAAGTATTTTGAGGGCAAGCCTGTCATTGAGGAAATTACTAGATCAAGCAAACCTAGCTTGAGATTTTACTCAAACGCCAAAAGCTTACCTAAAATAAAAAGTGGTCTTGGAGTAGCAATTGTTTCGACCAGTAAGGGAGTTATGACTGATAGAGCAGCTAGAGGTCTTGGCATTGGTGGCGAAATACTATGCACAGTTTTTTAAAGGAAAATANTTATGTCNAGAGTTGCTAATAATCCAGTTAAAATNCCNGATGGNGTCACNATTTCTTTGTTANANAATGAAATCAGTGTGAAGGGTNCAAAGGGATCTTTATCAATGGTTATAAACGANCACGTNGATNTNGANCANGTTGANGANTCTCTNAANTTTTCAGCTGGTAATCGNTCTTCATTCTCTAACGCAATGTCTGGTACAACNAGGGCNCTNNTNAACAACATGGTCTTNGGNGTNTCACAAGGGTTTGAAAAGAAATTAGANTTAGTGGGTGTAGGATTTAGAGCGCAAATGCAAGGNANNAANATAAATTTGTCNCTTGGNTTTTCTCANCCTGTTGTATTNGAATTGCCAGACGANGTTNCTGCNGAGACTCCTAGNCANACGGAAATTCTNTTAAAGAGNAANGANAAGCAGAANCTTGGNCAAGTTTGCGCNGAAATAAGAGCGTTAAGACCACCNGAGCCATANAAAGGNAANGGAGTTAGAGTNTCTGGNGAACANATAAGACGAAAAGAAGCTAAGAAGAAATAGGTAAGTTTATGTTTAGTAAAAAGCAGGCAAGAACGCGTCGATTGACCAAGACAAGAATGAAGATTCGTGGNGGANAACGTTCTCGTCTATGTGTGCAAAGGACGCCNAGGCATATCTATGCCCAAATCACTTCNGCTTCTGGAGATAAAGTACTTGTCTCGGCTTCCACGGTTGAAAGTGCACTGAGAGATGGGAAAACAGGGAATAAAGAAGCTGCGAGTAAAGTGGGTCAGCTTATTGCTCAAAGAGCTGTTTCAGNCGGAATTGAAANAGTATCCTTCGATAGAGGGGGTTTTAAATTTCACGGTAGAGTAAAAGCTCTTGCTGATTCTGCTAGAGAATCAGGACTTAAATTCTAATAGGGAAAGATATGGCATTAAAAGATCAAAAAGATACTGCTTCTGAAGGATTNCTAGAGAAACTNGTNCAAGTGAACCGCGTTGCGAAAACAGTAAAAGGNGGTCGAATNTTTTCTTTTACNGCNCTCACTGTGGTCGGTGATGGAAAAGGAAAGGTNGGATTTGGNAGAGGCAAAGCNAGAGAGGTGCCNTTGGCTATCCAAAAGGCGATGGAAGCTGCTCGTAAAAATATGATAGATGTGGCTCTTGATGGCACCACGATACAGTACCCGATNAAAGGAGTGCATGCTGCATCAAAGATTTATATGCAGCCTGCTTCTGAAGGNACTGGTGTTATAGCTGGGGGTGCAATGAGGTCTGTATTGGAGCTAGCAGGGGTTCAAAATGTTTTGTCTAAGTGCTATGGGTCGACAAATCCTGTTAATGTTGTGAGAGCAACCTTCAATGCACTAAGAGATATGCGTTCTCCGGAAGATGTTTCTTCCAAACGGGGCCTCTCAATTCAAGAAATACTCAGTTGACTTTGAATAAAGGGATTTATTGCAATGCCAAAAGAAAAATTGAAGACAGTATCGGTTACACAAGTGAAAAGCTCTATTGGTAGGTTGGGGAAACACAAAAGCTGTCTAGCCGGATTGGGGTTGCGCAAGATTGGGCATACCGTGATTGTTGAAGATACCCCATCAACACGAGGCATGATCAATGCGGTGAGGTATATGTTGAAAGTTGAGGATGCTTAAAATGGAATTAAATACACTCAGACCATCGGATGGTCGAGTAACAAAGAAGAAGCGAGTAGGTCGAGGTATCGGTAGCGGATCAGGTAAAACATGTGGCCGAGGTCACAAAGGACAAACCTCTAGATCCGGAGGTTCAATTAGGCCAGGGTTTGAGGGAGGTCAAATGCCACTTCAAAAGCGCTTGCCTAAATATGGCTTTACTTCTCGTATTGCGAGGGTGACTGCCCAGGTAACCTTGTCCGAGTTAAATAAAATTGAAGACGAAGTCGTCGATCTTAATGCACTAAAATCCAATGGAATTGTTAGTGGTACTACTACTAGAGCTAAAGTATTTAATTCCGGAGAAATAAAAAAGCCCTTAACTCTAAAAGCAATTGCGGCTACTAAGGGCGCGAAAGAAGCTATTATAGCAGCGGGCGGAGCAATTAAAGAATAAGAGTTATGGCAAAACAACCTGCGTCAATGAATAATCAGAAGGGATTGAGCGAGCTTTTTGCTAGACTCAAATTTTTACTGATGGCGATTGTAATCTACAGAATCGGTACGCATATTCCTGTTCCTGGGTTTGATCCAGATAGATTAGCTGAGCTTTTTAATCAGAATCAAGGTACGTTTTTAGGATTGTTTAATATGTTCTCTGGGGGAGCGCTCGAGAGATTATCTATTTTAGCTCTAGGCGTGATGCCCTATATTTCAGCATCGATAATTATGCAGCTACTTTCAGCGACTGTACCTTCCCTACAGCAACTAAAGAAAGAGGGTGATAGTGGCAGGCGAGTTATAAATCAATATACACGCTATGGGACTGTGGCGCTTGCCACAATCCAAGGAACAGCGATGGCTGTTGGTTTTGGTTCACAGGGCCTGGCTTATGAAACAACTGCGATGTTTTATGCGGTCGCTATATCTTCTTTGGTAGCAGGTGCAGTGTTTTTGATGTGGTTGGGTGAGCAAATCACCGAACGTGGTATTGGTAATGGCATATCAATGCTTATATTTGCAGGGATTATAGCTGGAATGCCTGGAGCGATTGGACAAGCCTTGGAGTCTGCCAGGCAGGGGGACCTTGAGCCTCTTTTGCTAATATTTATTTTGTTGATAGCTATAGCGGTTGTATATTTTGTAGTTTTTATAGAGCGTGGTCAAAGGAGATTAACGGTTAATTATGCTCAAAGACAAAGTAGACAAGGTTATAATGCCCAAACNTCTCACTTACCGTTAAAAGTGAATATGGCAGGNGTTATTCCNGCAATCTTCGCCAGTAGCCTGCTACTTTTCCCAACTTCGATCAGTACTTGGTTTGGTCAAGGAGTGAATGCACCCGAATGGCTTCAAGATGTAGCTTTNTTGATTGGACCAGGTCAGCCTCTGCATATCTTATTTTTCTCGGGTTTAATTATATTTTTCAGTTTCTTTTATACAGCTCTTATGTATAACCCTAGTGAAGTGGCTGATAACCTAAAGAGGGGAGGAGCGTACTTGCCTGGAATAAGACCAGGTGACAACACCGCAAAATATATTGATGATGTTACGACCAAATTANCCCTCATCGGTGGGTTATATATAACGTTAATTTGTTTGATGCCTCAATTTCTAAATGTCTATTTAAATGTGCCATTTTATTTGGGGGGAACATCTTTGTTAATTGCCGTTGTTGTCACGATGGATTTTATGGCTCAAGTTCAGTCTCATTTGATGTCTCGAGAATACGATTCTCTTATGAAAAAAGCTAATTTAAAAAATGTTGGGCGTAAATAATAAGAGGTTTATATGAAAGTAAGGGCTTCAGTTAAAAGAATTTGCAGAAATTGTAAGATTGTAAAAAGGAAAGGGGTTATCAGGGTAATCTGTAGTGCTGAACCTCGTCACAAACAGAGGCAAGGATGATGCAGTTGATTTTTTGGGAATCACTCGTTATTCTACCGCGCCTTTCTAGCATAGATTGGAAATGGTCCTATCTAAAAAATCGAATTAGTGGAGTAGTTTAAATGGCTCGAATAGCAGGCGTGAACATTCCTGACAACAAGCATGCTGTGGTTTCTTTAACTTACGTATATGGCGTTGGGCNAACTACGGCAAAAACTATCTGTAATGCACTTGGATTGAAGGGAGATGAGAAAATTTCTACTCTCACTGAAGACCAATTAGATAAATTAAGAGTTGCGGTAGGTCAGTATGAGGTGGAAGGTGATCTTCGCAGAGAGTCTAGCATGCATGTGAAAAGATTAATGGATTTAGGTTGCTATAGAGGTCTCCGTCATAGAAGGAACATGCCAGTGAGAGGGCAACGTACGAAGACAAATGCGCGAACCAGGAAAGGACCGAAAAGGCCCATCAAGAAATAGAAAGGAANAGTATGGCTAAAGCAACTACAAAAGTATCTCGTAAGAAGGTCAAACGATCAGTCATTGATGGTGTGGCTCATATATATGCATCATTTAATAATACCATCGTAACTATTACGGATAGGCAAGGGAATACACTTTCTTGGGCGACAGCCGGGGGCTCAGGGTTTAGAGGTTCTAGAAAAAGCACGCCTTTTGCTGCGCAAGTTGCTGCGGAAAAGGCTGGTGAAGCCGCGCAAGACTATGGTCTGAAAAATTTAGATGTGCAGGTAAATGGTCCAGGTCCAGGACGAGAGTCAGCAGTTAGAGCTTTGAACAATTCTGGCTATAAGATTACAAATATTACAGACGTGACTCCGGTGCCCCACAATGGTTGCCGGCCACCTAAAAAGCGAAGAGTGTAGGAGAATTAAATGGCAAGATATTTAGGACCAACATGTAAGCTCTCGCGGCGTGAAGGAACAGATCTTTTCCTTAAAAGTGGCGTCAGACCCCTTGAATCAAAGTGCCGTGCTGATAGTGCTCCAGGGCAGCATGGACAGAGAAGAGGAAGGCTCTCTGATTACGGGATTCAGTTGAGAGAGAAGCAAAAAGTAAGGCGTATTTACGGCGTTTTGGAAAAGCAGTTTAAAAACTATTACAAAACTGCTGCGAGAATAAAAGGTAATACCGGAGAGAATCTTCTTACTTTGTTAGAGTCAAGATTAGATAACGTAGTTTACAGGATGGGATTCGGTTGTACTCGATCAGAATCAAGGCAGCTGGTAGCCCATAATGGTGTTTTGGTCAATGGTTCGAAGGTTAATATCGCATCGTATAAAGTAGAAGTGGGAGACTCGGTGGGACTTCGTGAAAAAACAAAAAAACAACTGAGAGTTCAGGCGGCTTTGCAATTAGCAACTCAGAGAGGGGTAGCTGGCTGGCTAAATGTTGATCTTGAAAAGATGGAAGGCACTTATGTTAGAAATCCAGATAGAGAAGATCTGCCTTCAGAAATAAATGAAAATCTTATCGTCGAATTATATTCAAAATAACTATATCTTCGTAATACAGGAATCATTATGCAAAACTTGGTTAATGAAATGCTCACACCTAAGAACATAGACGTAACGTCACA
>PALW01000004.1 GCA_002710745.1 Porticoccaceae bacterium | reverse complement strand
CAAGAGGGTTCGATAAGTTTCATGCCACCAACTTTTCTCGTATTGCGTCTGCTATCCCATTTTGAAAGTGCGGAAAAAGCCTTTGCAGGCTTAAAGAATAAAGCGCCATATGATGTCACCCCTAAAATGATTTTTGATTCTAAGATTTGGATGTGCATGTATCCTGGTGACGCAGGCTATGAGGTTGGCGATCTTGAAGTTAGTGGTCCAAGACACAGAACTTATTACTCGGAGAATGGGATTCAATATGTCCACTCAGGAGATAATGTTGGGTTTCCAGCCATGGATTTGCCATGAGATCACTTGTCCAAATATCGGATATGCTAAACTTAATATTTTAGGGATAGTTCAATGCATTGTCCTTTTTGTAATGCAGACGATACCAGGGTAATCGATTCAAGGTTGGTAGCTGATGGTGGTCAGGTTCGGCGGCGAAGAGAATGCGCATACTGTGGAGAAAGATTTACTACTTACGAGCTAGCTGAATTGGTTATGCCTCGGGTTATTAAAAGTGATGGATCTAGGCAGCCGTTCGACGAAGACAAATTAAGAGCTGGGTTGCAACGGGCTTTAGAGAAGCGTCCTGTTTCGACAGAGCAGATGGAAATATCATTGTCCCAAATAAAGCATTTTCTTCAGGTTACAGGTGAGAGGGAGATTTCATCTCGAGTAATTGGTGAGGAAGTGATGAAAAAATTACAGAATTTAGATGAAGTAGCTTATATAAGATTTGCTTCCGTATACCGAAGTTTTCAAGATTTAAGCGAGTTTCAAGACGAGTTGAATCGATTAAGTAATTCAAAGCCGGAAACAGAAGTTTAATGGAAGATTTTTCAAAATTTGACTATGAAATGATGAGCAGAGCGCTTCATCTTGCGAAAAAGGCGATTTGTTCATCGGCACCGAATCCAGCGGTGGGATGTGTTATATGTCAAAATGGTGAGATTATTGGGGAGGGTTTCACACGTCCTACAGGACATAATCATGCTGAAGTAGAGGCATTGAGTAATTCTGAAAATACCGAGAATGCTCACGTATACGTGACTCTTGAGCCATGCAGTCATGAGGGAAGAACGGGAGCATGCGCCAGGGCTTTGATTGATGCAAAAGTTGAAAAGGTTATTATTTCAACTATCGATCCTAACCCGTTAGTGTCTGGTAAAGGTGTCCAAATGTTACGCGATGCTGGGATTCAAGTTAGTTGTGGATTATTGGAAGAGCAGGCGATTCATTTAAATAGAAAGTTTATTAAATTTGTGACGCAAGGTATTCCTTGGGTTACTGTTAAATCGGCATCGAGCATCGATGGTCGTACAGCAATGAAAAGTGGTGAGAGTCAATGGATTACGTCGCCTAGTGCGAGAGCTGACGTGCAAAAGCTTAGAGCCGCTCACTGTGCCATTATCACGGGTGTTAACACGGTTATGCGGGATAATCCGTCCTTGAATTTGAGGATAAGCAACAATGAATTGAATGTCCCAGATCCAATAAAGCATCCTGCGAAAGTTATTATNGACTCGAANCTTTNNGTTANGGNNGACGCTAAATTATTTCAANGNGNTGGAAANNTTATAATTGCAACACTTGAGGGNGACNCNCAAAGACAAAGATCTNAAGCNTTTAATGANCTAGGCGTAGAGGTNTTATTTTTTGAATCTGAAGATCTTCAAGTGCCTATAAACAGNNTGCTNAAGCGATTAGCTNAGAAAGANTTNAACTCTGTTNTGGTGGAATCNGGCGCAACNNTNGCNGGNTCTTTCGTTAGANAAGGATTAATGGATGAGTTTGTTTGCTANTTTGCGCCAAAAATTTTTGGNGATACNGCGCTTCCAATGCTTAANNTACCAATANATAGNNTGGATGCNCATCTTGCNCTNTCTTTGNAAGATNTCAGGCATATNGGCCCAGATATACGAATGACTTTTACCCCNGATAGNGATTATTNANGAATCANNTANATGAAANNNANTANATTNNAAGCNTAAAGGANAATTTTTAGAGAGATNATAAATGTTTACAGGAATTATTGAAGCAGTTGGGAGCGTTGTAGAGATTGAAGAGAAAGATGGNGATGCGAGGTTAACAATCGAAGCAGATCCTTCATATATAGAAACAGCAAATCTTGGAGATAGNATTGCTTGCAANGGTGTTTGTTTGACTGTGGTTGANAGAGCAAATAATAGATTTATGGTCGATGTNTCAGTAGAAACTTTGAGCTTGACGACTATAGGAGGCTGGCAAGTTGGAACAAAAGTGGATCTTGAGCAAGCAATGATTGCAACAAGTAGATTTGGCGGCCACATTGTCTCTGGGCATGTTGATCGTATAGGAGAAATTCTCTCTATTAAGGAAGATGCCAGATCTTGGCGTCTGGATATTCAAGTTCCCGAAGATATTTCACACTACATTGCAAAAAAAGGATCAGTCTGTGTTGATGGAGTAAGTTTAACTGTAAATTCTGTAAATGATTGTGACTTTAGCATTAATGTTGTTCCCCACACTCTCAGCAATACTATTATTGGAGATTATAAAGTCTCTCAAAAAGTAAATATTGAGATTGACACTATTGCGAGATACATCGAAAGACTTGCGGCTGCGACAACCAATGATAGTAGTAATAATATTTAAAGAGTATGGCAAATGAAATTTAATAGCGTGAGAGAGCTTCTTCAAGATTTTCGAGAAGGGAAAATGATNNTTCTNCTTGATGATGAAGATCGCGAAAATGANGGTGATTTGGTNATGGCCGCACCCATGGTGCGTCCTGAAGACATAAATTTTATGGCTAAAAATGCTAGGGGACTTATTTGTCTGACGCTCACTGAAGAGCGATGTTCGCAACTGAATTTGGCAATGATGGTTGATGATGTTAGAAANAAATCGAGTCATGGAACGCCCTTCACATTATCTATTGAGGCTTCTGAAGGAGTCACCACAGGTATTTCTGCCGCTGATAGAGCAACAACAGTGCAGGCAGCTGTGGCAAGTAATGCAAAGCCGGAAGATCTTGTGCAACCAGGCCACATTTTCCCTTTGAAAGCAAAGGCGGGAGGAGTATTGAGTAGAGCTGGGCATACTGAAGCCGGTTGTGACTTAGCAAGAATAGCTGGTTTTGAGCCTGCATCTGTAATCGTTGAAATCATGAATGAAGATGGTTCGATGGCCAGAAGGGATGATTTGGAGTTATTTGCAAAAAAGCACCAATTAAAGATTGGAACGATCGCAGATTTGATTCATTACAGGCTCGTGAATGAGAAATCGGTCAATTGTATAGATGAAAAGAAAGTTCAAACGATCTACGGTGAATTTATATTAAAAACTTATGTCGATGACATTTTGAAAGAGAAGCATTTTGCTTTAGTGAAAGGTGATGTTTCAGACGGAAATCCCACCTTGGTTAGGGTCCATGTTAATCGTTCCGCCCGGGATATTCTCTCGATTGAATCTGTGAGCGGGTATAAGGTTTGGTCGTTCCAGCGGGCGCTTGAAAAAGTGGCAGAGGAAGGTCGTGGTGCTGTGGTGCTGCTTTACTATCCAGAAACTGCCGAAGAAATCAGTCAGAATATTCAAGCGATACTTGATCCAACTGCTCATACAGCACAGTCACCCAGNGATGTNGTATATCANCAAGTGGGAACGGGTTCGCAGATTCTGATGGATTTGGGTATTAAAAAGATGAGATTAATGAGTGCTCCGTTTAAGTTTACTGCAATATCAGGGTTTGATCTTGAGGTGGTAGAGAACATTAACTATGTATAGATTAAATAGAAACAAGAGTATTTAGCGAATGAAATCAAGACCGGAAGAAATTAAAAGATCCTCACAAGCGCATTCAGTTGCAATTGTTGTAGCAAGATGGAACTCAGAGATTACTGAGAGGCTCTTAAATGGTGCTTTGCGATATTTTGAGGAAATATTTTCGAATCTTGATTCTATAAATATATTCCGAGTCCCTGGCGCTTTTGAAATCCCTATTGCATGCAAAACTGCTGCTGAGACTGGCAAGTATGAAGCGATTTTGGGGCTCGGGTGTGTTATTAAGGGAGATACGCCACACTTTGATTATGTTTGTGCGGAGACTACTCGCGGCATAGGAGCAGTTAGTCTCGAGTCAAATGTACCGACATCTTTTGGTTTATTAACTGTTGACAATGTTGATCAAGCATTGGAGAGATCAGCGGATAATTCTCAAAATAAAGGTAGAGAGGCTGCTCAAACTGCCATTGAAATGATTTCGGTTTTGGATGACATGAGAGCCATAAATAATGAAGAATGCTAGGCAGCGACAAAATGCTCGAAAACTTTTGATTCAGGCTCTTTATTCTCTAGACCTTGGAGGATCAACTCCTGCGAAGATTGAGAAAGATTTCCTCGCAGAAAAGAGTATGTCCAGAGTTGACGAGAAATTTTTCCACAATGCATTACACTTTATAGCTAAAAACCTAACAGAAATAGATCATGCATATTCTGATGCTTTAGATAGAGAGAGTATTGAGCTCGATCCGATTTCAAGGGCAATATTGCGATTAGGCTCATATGAGATGATTAAATGTTTAGATGTGCCATATAAAGTTGTTATCAATGAAGGTATTAACCTAGCTAAAACTTATGCTCCTACAGATGCATTCAAATTTATTAATGGGGTATTAGATCAGCTAGCACAATCACTCAGAAGTGTAGAAGCTGGGATTGCATCAGCTCAATAAAGAGCTCTTTGAAATGATTATGGGGTCAACCATAAGATACCTCGATGCGTTTGAAGATCTCAACCAGTGCTGATTTTTATTGTGAGAAATATTTTTGAGCGAATTTGAAATTATAAGGAATCATTTTTCGAGAGATTACAATAGATCTGACATCGATGTTGGGATCGGTGATGATGGCGCGATATTGAATATTGACCAAATGATCGATTCTCAATTAGTTGTTAGTACTGATACCATCGTTGAGCAAACTCACTTTCCAGAGGGCACCGTTCCTGGGAATATTGCTAGACGCGCTATGTGCATCAATCTAAGTGATATGGCTGCAATGGGAGCTTTACCATTATGGTTTACACTCTCGTTAACTTTNCCAGGTGATAAGGCTAATGAGGAGTGGCTAAGTNAATTTTCTAGTGGACTTTTTGAAATAGCGTCTAGGTATANTTGTGNTTTGATAGGAGGAGATACCACCAAGGGACCACTNTCTGTAACGATTTGTATATTTGGTAATCTGCCATCAGATGCAGGTTTGAAANGATCTTCAGCGAGTGTTGGAGACNTTATATATTTGTCAGGAAGTATAGGAGCAAGCCGGGCTGCCCTCGAGCTACTGAGCAAGAATGAAAATGTTAGTGAGCGCTTACTAAGAATATTTTATGAACCAACTCCAATGATTGATTTGGGCATCAAATTAAGAAATATNGCGACATCATGTATTGATGTTTCAGATGGANTAGTTGCAGACTTGAATCACATATGTCGAGCAAGTAGAGTCAGTGCTAAAATACATCTTGCGACTTTGCCTTTTGACGAAGAGGTAAAATCNTTATTTCCTGACAAATATATAGAGTTTGGCTTGAGTGGGGGAGATGATTATCAACTTTGCTTTACAGTCCCAAAACATCTAAAGGAAAGCATCGAATCAATATCAACTCAGACAGGTATAACTTTGACGGCAATAGGCGAAATTGTGGAATTTGATNACACACAATCNATTACAATAAACGGATTNGAGGATCAATTGAACNTNNNGGGTTANGATCANTTTGANTAGTCAGTTAAGCNCTCGCAGAGTGATGACGGATCCCAAGNTATTAATTGCCTTTGGTTTTGGGAGCGGTCTCTCAAAATTTGCTCCAGGTACAGCTGGATCTCTCTTTGCNCTCTGCCTTTGGTACCCATTAAGTTTTCTATCTCTGTGGNTGTACATCTTTTTACTTGTAGTTACGTTTATGATTGGGATATATGTATCCAATTATGTANTTGAACAAACAGGTGTTAAGGATTATGGGGGAATAGTAATCGATGAGTTTCTAGGTCTTTGGATCGCACTTTTAATTTTCCCCGTAACATTGTTAGGTTCATTATCCGTTTTTCTGGTCTTCCGATTACTGGATATTTTAAAACCTTGGCCGATTGGTCTAATTGATAAAAAAGTAGAAGAAGGATTGGGAGTAATGTTAGACGACGTAATTGCAGGCCTTTTGACCTTCTCATTTTTTGTCTTGTTGAAATTCGTTGGAATCTCTATATGAAACCTTATCTTGGAAATTTGAAATGAAAAGACTATTACCTTTTGCTCTAGTTATGCTTGCGCTTGGAGCTGCAGGAATTCTTCATTTAATGAAACCAGAACCCGTTCGGGCGCCAGTGACTATTGCAACGGTCGCTGTGGAGACAGCAATCCTTGAAAGTGAATCAGTATTTCTAACAGTTGAATCCCAGGGAACGGTCGAACCGAGGACACGTACTAATCTTGTCTCTGAAGTTTCTGGCACCATTTTGAGTGTTTCTGATAAATTCGTAGTAGGCGGTAAGTTTGAGGTGGGTGAATTGCTCCTACGAGTCGATCCCACAGATTACCAAGTTGCTCTTCAAAGAGCAGAAGCACTTCTCAAGGGTGCTGAGGCTCAGCTTATTTTTGAGAAGGCTAGGTCAGCTCAAGCTAAAAAAGAGTGGGAGTTTACTGGGCGACCTTTAAGTGAAGCGCCTTTGCTCGCCCTCAGGGTACCTTATTTAGCAGAGGCAGAGGCCAATATCGAACAGGCGAAGGCTGAGGTAGAGCGAGCGAGAGTTAAGTTAGAGAAAACAAGGATAAAAGCTCCTTATNATGGAATTATTTCGAGGAAAAATGTTGATATAGGACAATTTGTCTCTGCTGGAATTCCGTTAGCTGAAACTTTTGCGGTAGATTTTGTTGAGATCAGACTTCCATTATCAGATCAAGATTTATCTAAGATGAGCGACTCGGATTTCACTGACGCGTTGAGGGGTAAAAAGGTCAATTTGCTAGGCTTCGCGAATGGCAGAAGCTCCTCATGGGAGGGTCAAGCAGAGAGGTTCGAGCGTGTTGTCGAGCAGACGAATCGCTCGCAATACCTGGTTGTGCGGGTTGGTAATCCATATGATCTTAAAGGCTCCAATAGCCGAGCCAATCCTTTGCTTGTTGGCACATTTGTGACAGCGGATTTTGTAGGCCGTGAGTTGCCAAATGTTTTTAAGCTCCCAAGGAGTGGATTGATCCAAGGTGATCGAGTTGCATTAGTAAAGGCAAACAGCCGACTCAAACTTGTCGACGTTGAACTGATGTATGCTGATGACAATTANTATTATGTATCTGGGCTTGATGAAAATAGTGAAATAGTAATGAGTTCAATTGGAATCCCTGTCGATGGAATGATAGTTGAAGTTAAGAATACTTCGAAAGGAGAATCTCTAAGTCGTGGATAAAAATTCAGGTTTGATCAGTTGGTTCACAAGAAATCCGGTCGCAGCAAATTTGGCAATGTTCCTGATTTTTTTTGGTGGCGCCTTATCTCTGGGTAACCTCAGTAAGGAAATGTTTCCAAGGGCGGAGATGCCTGTAATAAATGTCAACGTCTATTACCCTGGTGCAGCGCCGATCGAGGTTGAAAAAGGAGTTATCTTGCCTATTGAAGCGAGTCTAGATGGCTTAAAAGGTATTAAACGAATCTATTCAAATGCATATCGGGACCGAGCGCAATTTGGCTTGGCGCTCGAAGATAATGAAGATATCAACGAGTTGATTACTCAGGTTGAGAATCGTTTAAATTCGATAACAAATTTCCCGAGTGATATAGAAAAGCCAGAAGTAGTTCGGATGGATCAAAGAGCCTGGGCGATGGGGGTTGTTGTTTATGGGGATATGTCCGAAGTGGAGAAAAAGACAGTAGGAGAAGAAATTAAGAGTGACTTATTAGCACTATCCTCGGTGAAAGATGTTCAACTGTGGGGAGCAGGAAGATATGAGATCTCGATCGAGGTATCTGAAGACCGACTGCGAGAGCTTGACTTGACTCTGGATGAGGTTGCAAACGCTGTTAGATCCTCTTCAATGGATCTTCCGGCGGGCCTAATCAAAGGAGATGCTGGTAACATCTTATTAAGAACTGAGGGTAAAGCTTACACTGGTTCTGAATTCGAAAATATTGTACTAAGAAGTAGAGTTGATGGTACTGAGTTGAAATTGTCCGAAGTTGCGAATGTTAGAGATGCATTTTCGGATGATCCATGGAATACAAGATTTGATAGAAAACCTAATATAACGCTCGGTGTTTTTTCGTTGGAAGGACAGAATGTTCTTGATATAAGTGATGACATTCATGAGTACGTCACCCAAAAACAAGAAACTCTTCCTGAGGGATTGAGTATCGTTACGTGGAATGATACTGCTTTTTACCTGGAAGGAAGGATCAAAATGATGTCTGAAAACCTTCTGCTGGGCTCATTATTAGTCACGCTCGTATTGGGTTTATTTTTAAATCTTCGGGTGGCTTTTTGGGTTGCTGTTGGAATCCCTGTGAGTTTTGCTGGCGCGTTTTGGTTAATGCCTTTNGGTGATGTNACGGTTAATGTTCTAAGTTTATTTGNNTTTATGATGTGTCTNGGAATAGTTGTGGATGACGCGATTGTTATTGGAGAGAGTGTTTTTAGCGCCGCTCAAGAGGAGTTTGAAGCAGCAAACCCTTCTAAAAATTCTGGCTCTAATGATCATAGAGCCTCCGTTGAGGCGGTTATTTCTGGAGCAAAAAGAGTCGCTACGCCAGCAACAATAGGAGTATTGACGACCATGGCGGCCTTTACGCCATTAATTTTTATTGGTGGGAGTTTCGCAGCGATAACAAGTGCAATTGGCATTGTGGTGGTTTTATGTTTAGCGTTTTCACTGGTTGAGTCAAAACTTATTTTACCTGCACATCTTGTCGGGCTTAAATTTACAGCCAAGAAAAATCCAGTTTCCGCTAGAATACATGTTCTTCAACTCAAAATTTCTAAGAAGCTTAAATATTTTATAGAGGACGTTTATCGACCACTTTTACTTAAATCACTTAGAAATAGGTTTGTGACATTGTCGGGGTTTTTATCACTGCTTATTTTAGTTTTTGGCATGATAAATGGAGGAATAGCAAGGTTTGAGTTCTTTCCTCAAGTTCCTGGTGACAACCTAAAAGCAGACTTAACGATGCAGGAGGGTGCGTCCCCAGACAGCCTTATGGAATCTATTTCAGTAGCAGAGGATGCTATATTCCGAATCAATGAGAATTTTAAGCAGAACAATCCGAACTCAGATGGTCTTCTTAAGCATGTCGGTTTCTTCATCTCAAACGATGCCAGTGCAAACTTTNGAGTTGAGCTTGTAAAGGCTGAAAATCGAACCATATCAGCCACTGAAATTGCCGAGTTATGGAGAGATGAAGTAGGTCTTCTTCCAAACGTAAAGACTCAAAAGTACGACGTAGACGGTGGCCCAGGCGGAGGAGGGGATATTGCGCTTATGCTTTCTGGTCAAAACACTAAAGAACTTTCTTTGGCAGGGATTGATTTGCAAGAATATTTAACTCAGTTCGATGGGATATACGATGTGTTCAATTCTGAAGGCAGTGGGAGCAAAGAAATTTTAATAAAGTTAAAGCCCTATGCTAGTCAAATTGGTGTTCGATTATCTGATGTTGCAAGACAAGTGAGGCAAGCTTTTTATGGAGAAGAAGCGCAACGAATTCAAAGAGACTCTGAAACATTGAGGGTTATGGTTCGTTATCCGAAAGAAGACCGTCAATCATTGTCCACTTTGGAGAATATGTATATTAGAACGGTTACTGGTCAATCAATTCCAATAAGAGAGGTGGCCTCGATATCATTAGGTACTGGGCCAGCGAGTATAAACCGAGAGGAGCGCAAGCGAATTTTGACGGTCCAGGCTTATCTAGATCCAAATAAAGTGCAAAGCGGCAAGGTGATAGCGGATATTCAGAAAAATTTTGTTCCAGTGCTTACAGAAAGATATCCCTCTGTTGAATTTGGCTTGGGAGGTAAGAGCGAAGAGACTAATGAATATTTTGATAATATGTTAGTTGGATTTCTCATTGCGATGATTATGATTTATGGACTATTAGCGGTCCCATTGAGATCTTACTTACAGCCAGTTGTAATTATGTCTGTAATTCCTTTTGGGGTTATAGGTGCGGTCATTGGACACGTAATTTTTGATTTTACGCTTAATATGTTATCGGTCTTTGGTATTGTTGCGCTTGCGGGAGTGGTGGTAAACGACAGTTTAATTCTGGTTGAGTTTACAAACCGTGGGCGTTCAGAGGGAATGAGTTTGGAGTCAGCAATAGTCAATGCGGGACAAAAAAGATTCCGAGCTATTTTGTTGACTACAGTTACGACCTTTGTGGGTTTATTCCCTATTCTGTTTAACACAAGCGTGCAAGCTCAATTTGTAATACCAATGGCTCTTTCTCTAAGTTTTGGTATCGTTTTCGCATCAACAATTACGTTGATTCTCATTCCNTGTTTATACCTTGTGGTAGAGACAAATCATCGATTTGTATCGTCAATTCTCGTTGCACTTCTCCTGATTTCAATTCTCTATATAGCTGTTTTTGCCGGTATTATTGGAATTGGAGTAGCGAATGTAGTGACGGGTTTACTTTTAATAATTAGCNTAATCATCTCGATATTGAAAGTATTTGGTAAATATCCTGAAAAACNACTTGCTTTATAGTGAGTCGTCTTCTTAAATAATTTTTCTTAACACTTCGCCTTAAGCTGATACCATATCNACACTGTATTTTTCTGAATAGGAAGAGAATGCTTAGATTTATAGAACAGTCCAAATTGCCAACTCGNTGGGGCGAGTTCANTATTCATGCATTCGAGGANCCTTTTAAGGGAAAAGAGCACGTCGCAATNACGATGGGTGATTGTAACTCTGGCGAACCACTTCTGCTTCGAATACATTCGGAGTGTCTAACTGGTGATGCTTTTGGAAGCCTAAGATGTGACTGTGGTGAGCAATTAGATCAGGCACTAAAGATGATTTCAGAGAGAAAACGAGGGGCGATACTTTATCTAAGGCAAGAGGGCCGGGNTATTGGNCTNGTTAATAAAATAAGAGCTTATAATTTGCANGATCAAGGGGCAGATACAGTAGAGGCTAATGAGCAATTAGGATTCGGCGCTGACATGCGCGATTATTCCATTTGTGGACCTATGCTTAAACACATTGGGGTGAAAAGCGTTATTTTAATGACCAATAATCCCCGCAAAATTAAAGCCCTGGAGAACATNGGAATTGAAATATCGGGTAGAGCACCCATCGAGACANAAAGAAATCCGCACAACAGTCNCTACTTGTCTACGAAATCAGGCAAGCTTGGTCACTACTTACCTGAATAGTTTGCCTATCACACTATACCGGATTTATTCTCAACCATGGCTTCATTAAAAAGCCAAACGGNTTAGATAACTTAATAGGTGCCTCCAAGGCAGAGAGACAAATACATTCGCCATTCTGAGCACCGGTGGGTTGATGTTCGTCCCCGCCCTCACGGAGGAGAAAATCTCCCTCAGTGTACACAGACATTTCATCTGAAAAGCTTCCTTTGAGCACAACGGTATATTCTTTACCACCATGGCCATGCTTCGGTGTTTTACCACCGGCACAAATCTTGTGTAGCGCTACCTCATAATCTGACTGACCGGTCGTTAGTGTAGCTTTTTCAACAGCACCAGACATCTTTTTCCAGTCTAAATCCGCCATTTGCTTTTTTTGCATTAGCTTTGAAACTAGATGAGGAATTCTCGAATCGACGCTGCTATCACATTNCTCATTTGAAACTTCTGTGGNAAGCTGATCGATCGACTTTTCTATCTTTGCTAATAAATCGGCAGAAACTTTCGTGCACCCACTACTACTCATCAGTTGTGACGCGATTTGGTCTAACCTAATTAATTCACTTCTACACTTCTCGCAGTAATGGAGGTGTGCNGANACACATATCGCTACCGCTGGAGGCAGAACCCCTGCTGAAAACTCAATAAGCGTCGTAGTGTCAGGATGATGGTTTATTTTACTCATATTAATTCATCTCTATATTCTGGTGCCACGAGAACTTGCATCTTTTGAAGCGCTAACCGAACTCGTGACTTTACTGTTCCCAAAGGAAGACCTAACTCATTTGAGACTTCAGCATGTGATTTACCCTCTAAATAAACTTTTCTTANTATTTCATCTTGCTCTTTTGGCANTTCNCTNAGCGACGCNTGAANNTTNACTTCGCTNCTCTCCTGTCTNAGNAGAGACACTGGAGTTTCATCGTCAGGNTCNTGCCAAAAATCTTCATTTTCAAGCGGAAGATGTTGCGTATTACTTTTACGTCTCAACATATCTATTCTGCAGTTTCTTGCAACTGTGTAAATCCAGGTTGTAGCTGAAGCTTTCTCTGGATTAAACCCAGCCGCTTTCTGCCATACCTTAATCATAACCTCTTGCACGAGATCTTCAGACAAACCAGGGAACCAACCTTCATGTTTGCTGGCCTGTGCAAAACTCTTNAGAAGAGGTNCAAAGTGGTCAAAGAGTTGCGAAAAAGCANGNCTGTCTCGCGTNTCACCAACNGCNACAAGNANTAGAGACCACTTGTCTGATCTTTTTTCCGAACGAATCGGTTTTATTGTCATAGGATCACTTCTACGAGATTTGAATGATGATTGAAACATACTTACTCCGTAATTATACACCTTACGATAAACCTATGCTCTTGGATTTCTATCTGTTAGATCGAAGGATTTNACACTTATCTNTTTTTACCTAGTTTTTTAAATTTGATTTGCTCAAATAAGCTTCAAGTGCTGTCATGACTATGTGAAGTATTGTTACAGAAACTTACAATTCGTCTATTTTCTAACTTGTAACGTAAATATTTTTTAAACCATTGCAGTGAATAAATGAAAGCGCACTTTAAAAATCCTAAACATTCACTCGGAGTTGGTATCGACTTCGGTACCAGTAATAGTGCTGCCGCGATATTTGATGGACAGAAAGTAACAATGGTTGAGCTATCAGATCAACAGATCATGCCATCAGCAACATATATCGACAAAGATTTTTTAAGTTTGACGGGCGANGATGCGATAAATATGTATATTTCTGCAAATCGGGGTCGAACGGTNGAGTTGGCGGGGGAACTCTTGGGAGAGGAACGAACTGGGACGGGAGACAATAATGGCCCAGACAACGACAATGAGACAAATAAGGTGTATGGACATGCCGTGCATGATTTCGGGCTACCAGGGCGTTTGTTTAGGGGAACCAAACGNCTCCTTNCGAGTCGCAGTAATGAAAAGATTGTGATTTTTGGCAGACCTTTCCGTCTCGTAGCTTTGATAACACCAATCCTTTTAAGGGTCTGCAAGTCGATTCAGATGCATGCGAGAGAGCTAGGAGAAAAGTCGCTAAAACATGCGTCACTTGGGCACCCTGTGAACTTTGAAAGTATTGATGCATCAGGTAATCAGATCGCTCTTGAAAGGCTTGCAGAGTCATATAAGTATTCAGGAATTTCGAAGCAAAATTTCTGCCCAGAACCGATAGCGGCTACGCTAAGTTACCTTTTCACAAATCCAGTTGAGTTTCAGGGGAATATTCTAACGATAGATTTTGGTGGTGGTACCCTTGACTTTGTGGTTTTGAAATCTGTTGGAGATAGTTTTGATGTAGTAGCGACTCACGGTATTCCGCTCGGTGGTGACAAAATCGATCAAATGATCTATGCACATTTAATATTTCCTTTGCTTGGCAAAGGNGAGCGTTGGGTGAGGACGGTAGATGGATTGTCAGTTGATACGCTCTTTCCATTTTCAGATTACGAGGAATTATTGATTAATTGGCCGGTGAGTTACATGTTAAATCAAAATAAATATACCGGGCCTGTGATCGATAGAATGAACAATACAGATAGTTCGGCTACCAAATTTAGAAGACTTTATGATGTCATTAAGCAGAATTATAGTTTTCAGATTTTTCATGCTATTCGTGAACTAAAATCTGATCTTTCCTTTGGGCATGAAGCAGTTCTTGATATCCCTGAGCTTGACATTAANGTTCAGATAACACGAGATCAATTTGAGCAGATCATCTCGCCCTTGTTAGATGACTTAAATNAAGCTATTCAAAANACGTTAATGAAAGCAAATATTGCNAATAGTCATATTGATCTTGTNATAAGAACGGGNGGTTCTTCTCTAATCCCAGCGGTGAATAATATTTTAAATNAACATTTTTCAGGNAAAGTNATTGATCATGACCCTTTTACTAGCGTCGCAGCCGGGCTGGCTATCTCCGATTATTATGGATTTGAATTTACGGGTTGAACCTAGATTCTTCATTTTCCATACCTTCTATCACGCTGTTGCCACACACGGATAGCTCTCAAAAAATCAATTTTTCTGAAGGCCGGCCAAAATGCCTC
>PALW01000003.1 GCA_002710745.1 Porticoccaceae bacterium | reverse complement strand
ATCTCTGATCGCTCACCGTTTGTTGGGTTTGCAGTAAATAAAATTCCGGATACTTCAGATGGAATCATGATTTGTACAACTACCCCCATTGCGACACTGGATTGATCTATACCATTCTGATGACGATAGCTAATGGCTTGTGATGTCCATAATGAAGACCAGCATTTCTTAACTGCTGACACAACTTCATCTTCGCCACTGACATTCAGGAATGTCTCCTGCTGACCGGCAAAGGAAAAATCAGGTAAATCTTCAGCATTGGCTGAGGATCGGACGGCAACGGACAGATTATTTTGATCAAGTTCAGAATATGCAGCTCTTATTTGATCAGTAATATTAGTATCGATATCTGCATTAGTTATAATTTCATTAATTTTCTTTGAACATATTTCAAAGTTCGGATATCCATCACGTAGTTCCGGCTTGGCAAACTCAATGATTTTTGATTTTAAATCACTATCTTCTATAAATTTTTTATAAGCATCTGTTGTAACAAGAAATCCACCTGGCACATCGAAGTCAGCGCAAGACATTCGAGCGAGTGATCTTCCTTTTCCACCCACTAAATCAAGATCATTTTGAGTTGTTTTTATAGGAGTTGTAAATGTAGTAACCATAATAATTTAAGTCCAAAATCGTTCTGTAGGATTCCAAGCTCTGATTGGAATAACTTCCCCGGTAATCATATCTGAAGCTTCTGATGCTAGAAATCTGCACATATTTGCAACATCGATTGGCCCTGGAGGTAGCGAAAGTCGAGGTACTTCATTGCCCTCTTCATCAACAGACGGGGGTATCACTCCCCATTTAATCATTGCAGGCGTGGATATAAGTCCTGGTGCAATCGCATTGATACAAATATTATGTTGAGCCCAGCTGTATGCCAAGTTATTAGTAATACTGATTAAACCAGCTTTCGCGGCAGAATAATGCAACATGCCGGGATTTCCTTTTGTTCCAGCGGTTGAGGATACATTTATAATTTTACCCGACGCTTGTTTAATCATCTGTTTGCCAACGGCGATGCAGCAATTAAAGGCACCGGTTAGATTAACGTCAATCATTCGTTTCCATTCTTCAAATGGAATGTCTTCAGGTAATTTCGGCATAGCTCCGCCACCTGCATTATTAATTAAGGTATCGATCCTGCCAAAGTGATCTGTGACCTTTTTGACCATGGCTTCAACAGATGCTGGATCAATAATATCCGTCTCCACCACCAGAGTATTTTCACTATTAAGTTCAGTTGCAAGCGCATTTAATTTATTTAAATCTCGGCTTGCGAGAACTACCTTTGCACCCGCACTTAAAAATTCTTGACTTAAAAAGGTACCTATTCCACCGGCTGCACCAGTGATAACAGTAACCTTGTCTTTCAGATCAAATTTTGACATCGAGAAATCCTTTATTTGTCAACATTATGCAATAGATTAGTTCTTTGATCATATCTTGTATTCAGGTTATTCTCTGAAACTCACCCAGATTAAAATGGGTGACAGTATGTTCTAAACATGTGTTTAACAAATCATATAAAAATATAATCACATGGGTAAGAAAACAATAAACAAGAGGGTGTAAATTTTTGACCGAATATACTGAGATTCATAGACCTCAATTTCACTTCACATCAAAAAGAAAGTGGATCAATGACCCCAATGGCCTCGTGTATTTCAATGGAGTTTGGCATCTCTTTTTTCAGCATAACATTGAAGCTAATACTTGGGGTCCGATGTGGTGGGGCCATGCTGTAAGTAGTGATCTGCTCCATTGGGAGCAGAAAGACCATGCCTTGCATCCTGATAAAATGGGTAGCATGTTCTCTGGATCAGCAGTTGTTGACCATAACAATACGTCTGGCCTTGGAGAAAATGCAATTATTCTATTTTACACAGCAGCTAATCGTGATGACTCGGAGGCATCCTACACTCAGTGTATGGCATATAGTTTAGATAACGGAGTTAGCTGGGAGAAGTATGCGAATAATCCAGTAGTAAAGACTATGGTGGGTGAAGACCGAGATCCACGAGTGGTGTGGCACGCAAAAACGCAACAGTGGATTATGGCCCTCTATCTTACTGAAGATAAATTTTGTTTGCTCAGATCTCAAGACGCTAAATCTTGGGAGAAATTTCAGGATATTCAACTTACTTCAGACTGCGAGTGCCCTGATTTTTTTTCATTATCTGATAATAATGGAAATGAGAAATGGATTTTTTCTGGTGCGAATGGGACATATACAGTTGGCTCATTTGATGGTGAGTTATTTACTGAGGAGAGTTCAAATAATTTATTTGAATATGGAAGAAATGGCTATGCTTCTCAAACTTGGAGTAATACAGATAATGATCGAAGAATTCAAATTTCTTGGATGGCAGGCGGCCGATATCCTGAAATGCCGTTTAATCAACAATTATCATTTCCATTAGAGTTGACTTTAAAAAATATTAACGGGAAACCAATTATTCATCGGTGGCCAATTGATGAAATTAGATCGCTTTATCTAAAGACTATTAATATGGCTGAATGCGAAGTTTCCAAGGGTAAATCTTTTATTCCAAAAACAAGTGCTAAACTATTTGACATCTCTTTCATCGTGGATAAGGCATCTTCCAAATCTCTCTATCTTATGATCCGAGGACATTATTTATCATTTGATTGGGAAAATAATGAATTTAGCATGCAGTCTAGTGGTGAGCATAAAATTGTTGAAGATCGAAAAACGATCGGACTACCAAAAGGAAAAGAAATTTCGGTTCGTCTACTAGTCGATAAAACGTCTATTGAGATTTTTATAGATAACGGATTATTGTCGGGTTCTTTTTGCTTTCTCCCTGATGGTTATATAAATCCGATCGTTTTTTTATCATATTCCGGAACACAATATATTCGGAACTTTACGTTACACGAATTAAAAACGATTTGGAGTGATTGATATGACCTCTAAGCAGGGAAAAATTCTTGTCATAAGTGATATACATGGTAATGCTGAGGGACTCAAAGCAGTTCTTAAGAGTGAGTCAGACTATGATTTTCTTGTTTTTCTTGGAGATTCTGTTTTAAGCGGGCCTCAACCAAAAGAAACAGCAGAAATTTTGCTCGATGTGCAGCCTGACATTAATATTATGGGAAATCATGATGAAATTTTACTCGATCATGTATTGATTGATAAATGGCCAGAAGACTGGCGCGCATACAATCGATGGGCCTTCAAACAAATACCATCCGAAATTATTGAGACCACAAAAACGTATAGTTTCAGTGGTAAGTACGAAATCGGCGGCGTTAACTTCTTTCTGCATCATGGTCAGCTTAATAGATCGATACCCGCAGCGATTCCATATGCGGATGCATCAAGTTTTGAAGCGATAGATCCAGGAAATGATTCTGAGCTTGTGCTATTTGGCCATAATCATATTCAATTTACTCATGAATTGAATGGCAAGACTTATATTAATCCAGGTAGTGTTGGCCAACCGAGATGCGGAAGAACTCATGCATGCTATGCGGTTTTTGAGGATGGGAAATATATCCCACGGCAAGTGAGCTATGATCAGCGACCATGGATATCTGCATTGGATAAGATAGATGAATTAAAACAATATCCAAAATTTGTTTCGTGGCTTAAAGAAGGGTTCCTCTCAGGATATGGGATAGGCAAGCGGGAACCTTGGACACGATTTCATGCGGAGGGATATTTTTGACTTCCACTGATGACAGTCGCCCAGTAACTCTCAGTGAAGTCTGGAGTTATTTAAAACGATGTTGGCCATTCTATAGACCTCAAATTAAGCATTTACTCGCTTTTATCTCACTGACTATTTTCTCCGGAGTTCTTGTCCTTGGATCAATGGTCCTTGTGGAGGATTTAGTCTACAACAAACTGCTTCAAGGAGAAAAACTACAATCTTTACAAGCAAGTATGTTTTTCCTAAATGATTCCTTTGTTTCTAATGGCGGAGAAAATGAAGAGCTTTTGAGTCTCTCTGAGAGAGATACTTTGAGAGATCGAATGATAATAGGCGGTGGTTTTTGGGTAATTATTGTTTACGGATCGATTGTTTTTGGCACGTATTATATGATTTGGATTTTTCAGAGAGTAAACCAACAACTGCGTGTAGAGATGTTGAGTAGAGCAGAGCATCTCTCTCTTAGATATCATAGCTCGTCGCGCACGGGTGATCTTATTTATCGGGTTTATCAAGATAGCGCGACTATTACAAATGTACTCCAATGGTGTGTCATGACTCCACTTCGTGTGGTGGGCTGGATATTTTTTGCATCTTTGGTTCTTTTGTTTTTCTCGCCTTGGTTTGGATTAATTATTTTTGTCATTTCCATTTTAATGTTCTTAGTAAGTAAAAAATTTGTACCAATAATTAGAGAGAAAGCGAGATTGTCTAGAGAGTTAAATAGTGCGTTAACATCTAGAATCCAAGAAAACCTCGCGGCCTCGCGTGTTGTGAAAGCAAATAGTGCTGAAGAGGAGATGATGAGAAGATTTAGTCATGATTCAAAACATGCCTTAAATGCTGCATTTGAGATGCGGTTGTATATATCGATCTACCTTTTAATTTCTCTTCTTCTAAGTATTGGTGGCTTTATAGTTGCAGAATATTTCATGGCAACTTGGTCTATCATCGAAAAATCTACATATCTTGGAGGTGTGGTTGCTTTTGTTGGCTTTGCAGCATGGAATCTGGGAGCTTTCAGAGCTGCCTCGGCTCAAGGTGAGGAGTTGGCAGCCCAGGTATGGGAGGCGTCTTACCTAATATCGATTGTTCAAGACTTGGTAATGGGGCTGAGACGAGCCTTTTATATCTTAGATATTGAGCCGGAGATTAAGGAAAAAGTTAATCCAAAAGTTTTCCCAAAAACAATTCAGAAAGTCTCATTCGAGAGTGTTGCATTTTCTTATGAAAAAGACCATTCAGTCCTGACGGATATTAACTTAGAGGCAAAATTAGGAACTATCACTGCAATAGTTGGCGGTACGGGGAGCGGTAAATCAACATTACTGTCGCTTTTACTGCGACTTTATGATCCTGATCGAGGAACAGTGTTAATAAATGGCACTGATATTAAAGATTTTTCCACATCAGATTTAAGATCAAATGTTTCGATTGCGCTTCAGCAAAATATATTATTTGCAAAATCTGTAAAAGAAAATATTGCATATGGCATAGAGTCCACGACTGAGGCCGAAATAATTGATGCCTCAAAAATTGCATGTGCTGATGATTTCATAAATGACATGCCATTAAATTATGAAACTGAGCTTGGAGAAAGGGGTGGAAAGTTGTCAACGGGTCAGAGACAAAGATTGTCGATCGCTCGAGCCTTGCTGAAAAACACACCTATCTTAATTCTGGATGAGCCTACGGCGTCTTTGGATGCTGAGACTGAAAAAAGAGTGATGAGTAACATTGCAAAATGGGGTAGAAACAGAATTATTTTTATTATTACACATAGACTATCCACCATAAAATCCGCTGATCGAATCGCCGTTTTGGATTCAGGAGAGATAAAAGAATTTGGTAGCCACCAAGATCTAATGACACTGAAGGGAGATTATGCAGAATTTGTGAAGTCAGAGACGGGTGATGAATAGATGAGCGATGCCACGACGCATGATAAGAGATTTGATGATCGAGTAGACTTAGATACGCGTCTCTCGGGATCTGAGACACTTCGGATTGTCGGCCGATCACTTCAGTTTATTGGAAGAGTAAAAGTATTTTTTATTATAAAAATTTTGTTTGCATTAGTTTCTGTTTTACCTCCATTACTCGTGCCTTGGATTTTGAAAATTATTGTAGATCACGTGATACTGCAGCAGCCTATTGATATCTTAAATGCTAATCTCCCTTCATTTTTTATCCCCTTATTGGGATTGCTTGAGGGTCTTACACCTAGTGAAATTATGTTTGCGATTACCTCTTTTATGTTAGTAACACTTACTATTTTTGGATTAAGAGCCGCTCCCGCAGAGCAGGCTGAAGCTTGGGGAATGCCTATTGGTTATGATGCGGCGACTCAGTCTGAACAGGCTTTATCAGCCGGTGGAAGTAAAGCGAATGGTATCTGGGGATTGATTGAATTATCACTGACGATAAGAATGACGCAAAGGTTAGCAAATGATTTGAGAATGCAGCTAATGGAGAGATTAACGCGTTTAGAAATGACAACGCTTGATGATCAGAGAATAGGAGATTCTGTCTACCGGGTTATGTATGACTCACCAATGCTTCCTGGAATATGTTATCGGTTGACTATTGAACCATTGCTGCTCATTTTGGGAACTGTATTAAATATTTATTTAATGCAAAGTACCTATGGTGATTTTATACCCGAGTTACTCAAGCTAGCGGTGTTCCTGGTTTTCTTGATTTTATTTATCACAATTCCTTTAACTGGTTTGGCAAGAAGACTCCATCAAACTAATAGAGCGGCTGGTGCATCGACAACAAATACCATGGAAGAGAGTATTGAAAATATCTCGGCTGTGCAGTCTTTAGGGGGATCTGAAAAGGAAGCTCAGCGATTCAGTGATGCGAGTGAAGAGTCTTACAGACGGCATCGACATACTGCATTATTTGATGCATTAATCTCAATGGTAAATTATATTTGTATCTTCGGATCAATGGCGATTGCATTTGTTTTGATATCGAATAGTGTGATTGAAGATGAACTGACTGTTGGAGATTATTCGGCGTTAATAAGTATGTTTTTTATGCTGAGTTCTGCCGCTGGAGGCCTCGGACTTTATTTGGTTGAGGTTCAAAAAAATATCGCGGCTGTCAGAAGAGTGTTTTTTTTCATCGACTATACTTCGGAATACAATGACGATGCCAGGCGAATGGGCCGGATACAAAAGGGTGTCAAAATTAGGAATGTAGACTTTTCGTATCCTGATGGACGCGTTGCGCTCAAAAATATAAATCTTGATTTACCGATTGGTAAAGTAATAGCAATTGTTGGGCCGACGGGAGCGGGTAAAACATCGCTCGCTTATTTATTGCCGGGATATTTAAGGCCGAGTTCGGGAGACATCTGGTTCGATGAATACAAACTATCCGATAGATCAGTAAAAGATATAAGGGAACAGGTAACTTACGTTTTCCAGGAGCATATGCTTCTCTCGGACACGATAAAAGAAAACTTACTTTTGGCGCGACCTAATGCCACGAGTGAAGAGATTGATTTCGCCTGTAGGATATCTTGTGCTGATGAGTTTATTGCCAATCTTCCTGACGGAATTGATACAGGACTTGGCAAAGCGGGTAATACGATATCTGTTGGGCAAAAACAAAGAATATCTATTGCTAGAGGTATTTTGAGAGATACCCCAATCGTTATTCTTGATGAACCCACTGCTGCCCTAGATCCGAAGACCGAAAATAAGTTAATGGCTGGTTTGAAACAGGTGGCGGACAAAAAGTTATTTATTATTATTGCTCACAGACTATCAACGGTCAAAGCTGCTGATCAGATTATATTTATCGAGGATGGAAAGATATCAGATGTTGGTTCCCATGATGAATTGATGTCCAAGAAAACGGGTCGTTATCGACAATTTGTTAATTTGCAAAATGATTAGAGAGGAAGTTTTATGAGTAAAACCGCAAAGATATTGATTTGGGTTTTTGTAGGTGCACCTGCGATTTTAATCGCGCTTTTGTTTATTGCGTTTCAAGTATTAATCGCGAGTTACAAACCTGACCATGCTTTTGGAGAGAAGCCTCTCCCGATGGCTCCAGATTACTCGATGCGTTCCAATTGGTCTGGTTGNCCTGGGCCTGGAAATCCTGCCGATAGACTGCCTCCAAATGTTGATCATGTTCCATATGAGAAAAGAGAAGCTGCTGCATTTTTTTTACATCCGACAACTTATGGCTCAACTGATGATTATGTTCAGCCGATGGACCATGAGGAGTCTAGAAGAGGAACAGATTTGGGAACTGTTTCAATCCAAGCGTCTGCATTTAATGACTGTTGTACTGTTTATGCCCCGCGATATCGACAGTCAAGTCTTCCTTATCCAGANGANGGTGTAGGGGAGAAGATTTTTGAAATCGGTTACTCTGATGTCCGAAATGCATTTTTATATTTTTTAGATGAAATAGGAGATGAAAAACCTTTTGTTTTGGCCAGTCACAGCCAGGGGACTTTTCATATGGTTCGGCTCGTCATGGAGGAGGNAAGCGGAACACCATTGATGGATCGATTAATTGCTGTTTATGCAATTGGTCATGCCCTGCCAAAAAGNGTTGTAACGGAGGGCTTACCTGATATTGATTTCTGTGAAAATAGACTTCAGTTAGGATGTTTTATCAGTTGGGACTCGTATCGAGGAGATAGAAAACCCGTTGAATTTATGCAAGCTGGGGGTGAGCGGGAAGCTTTATGGAATGGNNNAGATTACTCTGGTTACGAGGAGCGCACTAGAATTTGCGTCAATCCTATTTCCTGGGTTACAGATGATTCACCAAGTGACAAAGCTGATCATCTTGGTGCATTGCCGGTCTCTAAACAGGATGATAATGGATCAATTACTGATCCATTATCAGAGCTCGTTAAGAATGATATTTCTGTTTATTGTGGCAATGATTCATCCAACTGGTTGCTGGTTAATGCTGACAGGAGTGAGAAATTAAAAACTTCAGGACTATTCCGGTTTTTCGAGGGGAATTTGCACGGTTATGATTATCAATATTATTGGGCGGACATTCGTCAGAATGCTCGCGATCGAACAAATCAATTTTTAGCGTTGCAAGACCCAAAATAGACCGATTAATTAAAACGGCAGTTCAGTCACCCAGACATCGCCTGATGTCACCTGTCGATCTGCCCAATAATCTCTTTCAGGGGTTTGCGTCAGCAATCTAAGATCCCAACCGCCAGCGACATAAAGTTTGTCATTAATTATTTTTGATGCTGGAGAGGAAATTCCTATTGGAAGTTTAAAAGTGATCTCCCACTCTCCACCTTCCACCAATGTCACGACATTTTCGCACATCCCTTTTGTTCCACCCTCTGGCGTTGTATGCCCGCCAACCATCCAAATTCTATCCTTATGAGTGAATGTTGCACCTTCAGAGTGGGAGTGACCATAGGGAAGCGACGGGCCTGCAGTCCAAGTGTCCTTTTTCGCATCATAAATATGCACCAAATTTTGGTCAAGTTGCTGAGAATCATGATTGTACTGACCCCCAATAANATAGATATTCTCATTGAGAACTGTTACCGAAAGTTGATTTCTGGGATTAGGTAGTGGCGCTAACTTTTCCCACTTGGCNGACTGATCTTTNTCCCAATCTTTCAGATTGAAGACCCAGTGATCTCCTGAATCGGTATCTCTATCTTCCATTAATCCTGAAATATAATGGAGGTTATCACCAAGTCTAACAAGTCCTCCTCCCGCTCTTCTGCCTGNGAGTAGTGGACCAGCACTATAACGATCAAGCTCTGGATCAAAATGCCAAAATTCTGCGACAATATGATCTTTTATGCCTCGAGGTCGGTCCATGTCTTTCATTCCACCTGCAAACCAAAACCCAGTTAATCCTGGGGCTAAATTCACGTGACTTATATCACTTGGAAGATCCTGTAATTTCTCCCAGGTTCCATGTGAGCTTCCTTCTGGATCAAACACATGAAGATTTTTCCCTGAGATAATCCCCGTCTCATATCCACCGTGAACATACATTTTATTATCTAAAACTATGCTCGCAGGCTCCCACTTTGGAACTGGCATATCGGAGAGTCTTCTCCACTCAGCATTGTATTTTGGCTTATCAGTCATTCTCTTCCTCCGGAAATTGTCTATCCATTGCACTTAACATGGCATCACAACGGGCCTTTAGCATTTCACGTGTATGGANGCCATCACAAAAAATATAGAATTCTTTTTCAATTATNGCNTTTAAAACCTGATCTCCCACAATACTTGGATCGACGGCCATTTGATTGATCATTTTCAGGACATCAGCTGAGACCCTTGCTTTAAGTTTACTTATAATATTTGTATCCACGACGTGTGGACAAAGGACAGAAACTGAAACATTCGTATCCTTCAAATCATTTCTAAGAAATTCTGACATACCAACAAGAGCGAACTTGCTCGAGCCATATGCAGATTGATTTCCATGTCCATGGATACCGCTAAAGGATGATGTATTTACAATATGACTGGGTTCACCATGCTCGAGCATTTGAGGCAAAAATAGATTGATACCATTAAGGGGTCCCATAAAATTAACCTCATGAACAAGTCGCCATCTTTCCTCTGGAGTCTCAAGAATTTTTGAACCACCAGGAATTCCTGCGTTGTTACACAAATAATGTAAATGTCCAAAAGAATCAGCTATTTTTGTGGAAGCAGACTCAAGAGTACTGGGATCTGTAGTATCAATTTTTAATGAGATTACATTTTCACTAATCGTTTTAAGTTCTTTTTCTGCAATTAGCAGCTGTTCCTCGTTGATATCACCAATTGCTACATTGGCACCTGCATTTAAAAATGCTTTGGCCATTCCCAAACCAATCCCGCTTGCACCACCGGTGATAAACGCGGTTTTTTCATTAAAATTTGTCATTAGAGTTCAAAGACATTATTTTTTTCAATTAAATCGAAGTCTATTTCCATTCCCAGTCCAGGATTATCTGGAGCATGAACCATCCCATTTGAATCGACCTCAATGTCATTAACTATCCCGTGTTTTTGAGCCGCATCTGGAAGAAGCACTTCAAAATACTCGCAATTTTTAATTGCCATGATCAAGTGAAGGTTCGCCGCATTATTTAGGGAATTACCGCCATGATGAACTTCATAGTTCATATGAAATGTTTCTGCCGTATGGGCAGTTTTTAAGCATGAGGTAATACCTCCTTTAATTGCAACATCACCTCTTAAATAATCGGTTGCTTGATTCATTATCCATGGAGCATAGGCTTTAGGACCTGTTGCAGGGAGTTCAGTTGCCGCAATGGGAATACTGAGTGTCTTCTTTAAGCGAACATATCCATAAACATCATCGCATGGCAGAGGATCTTCATACCAATAAAAACCCATTTCTTGAACGGCTTGCCCCACATAGATTGCGTCGTTGTAGTTATATGCCCAGCAGGCATCAAACATTAATCTGTAATCATCTCCAACGGCTTGCCTCACCGCTTTACAAATTTCAATGTCCAATTTTGGCTCAGCGGGCGGGTGGATTTTGTATGCAGTCCAACCTTTTTCTTTGAGGGACAAAGCTTCGTCAACATATGCTTGGGTTGATCCTAAAATTGCAGAGCTTGCGTAGGCGGGCACTTTGTTTCTGTATGAGCCCATTAACTTGTGAATTGGCATGTTGGCGGCTTTACCCGCAATATCCCAAAGCGCAATGTCAATCGCCCCTATTTGAAGCATGGTGCCACCAAGAGACCACTTTGATAAATTTTGCCAGATACGCTCCCTATCAAGAGGATCCTTTCCAACTAGACCCGGTCTGAACCTTTCAACAATAATTTGTGCGTTATAGCCTATTGACGCCATCGAGTTCCCTAAAAACGCATAACCCGTAATATCCTCATCAGTTAGTATTTGCACTAGAGCCATATTCGTGCTCCGTGATTTAAGACTTTTGAAGTCCTTAGTGTATTGGGTTGGAGGAATATTATCCCACTTCCAAACTGTTACCTTGACATCAGTTATTTTCATACGATCACTCTCTATTTAGAAATTCTATGTCCTTTAACCGGTGTATCCATCATATGGAAAATTCCTTCTAGTTTATCGCCATCAATAGTACCCTCGAAATCAATTTCAAAATCCCAGCCACCTTTGTCGATGCCAAAAGAAAATTTTAATTCAGGATTGTTATATGAACTAGATACGATAGGATAAGGATCATAGCCATCATTAATAAAATCAATTTCCCCTTTTTCAAAACATAAGATCATATAACCCCAACCTGCCTCAAGTTCCCAAGTTCCAAATGATGCATTGACTGATTCTGTGTTTTGTTCTTGGAGGCCAGCGGCTTTATGATCCTTTTGTTCCAAAATTGTTTCAGCAACCGATAATGTTCTTTTGGCTAATTCAGAAATTTTATTATCATTTTCATCCCGAACAACTGATTTAAGTTGATCATTCAATGGTGAAATCCACTTTGAGGGTAGATTTTCTGCCCCAAGGCGTAATCCAAGAATAGATCCTACTGTGGCACCTGTGCAATCTGTATCCCAGCCGCCACGAACAGTGCAAACAATGCCTTTTTCAAAATTATCCTCCCCGAAGTAGAGACCCATAACAACTAAGGCCGCATTATTAATAGTATGAACTCCATGATAATGGCCAACACTTTCGTTTATTTTCTCCCATACCAGCTCCCATGTTGAGAGTGTTTCACACCAATGCATAGTTTCTTTGACTGCTTCTGCAAGTCTGCAGTTTTTGGGTATTTCAGCCAAGCCAGCATTAATAATCTCTTTCACGCTTTCAAGTTTAAAAGCAGCTGAGAGCATTGCTGCTACAAACATTTCACCATAGATGCCATTTTTATCATGAGAGATAGATGCATCATTGAAAGCAAGCTTCGCTCCAATCTCGGGCAGACCAGGTGTTACGTAGCCAAAAACATCAGCTCTTATTTGTGCTCCAATCCATTCTCTAAAAGGATTTCTGTAAGTGCCAGACATCGGTGGCCAAACTGAGTTTACAAAATTCCGATAGGCACACTCTTCAGCGGTATAAACAAGATGAAAGGGAAGTCTGTCGACCCAAGTATTGGCGATCGTTCTTGCAGATGTTTTAATCCCTCGCTTCTCAAGTGCAAGCAAACCGATGATTACATAATCCATATCATCATCTCGAGGCATGAACTTTATGTTCCCTCTAGTGGATACTTTGTGGACTCCAGGGAGAACTGTTTCGTCAAACGGAAGATAGTTATCAAGAATGTCAATATTCTTATCTTTTAAATATTTATCGATCCGCGCTTTTGGCCAACCCTCTACTGGTTTTCCAAGCACGCAGCCAGCTGCTCTTCCAAGCCACGCGCCATAGATTTGATCGTAAACACGTTCTGAATTCCAATCTAGTTCGAGATCTCTGACTCCAGACGGCCGCTGCGCTTGGATACCTTCAAGATCCGAGGGTTCAACGTAAGGAAAAGTTTTTACGATGGGTAGCGCTATTAATTCTTCGTATAGTTGATAAATTTCATCATTGTTATCTTTCCCCTGGAGGGCGATAGTAATTCTTTCTGCTATCTCAGTCGTGTCACACCCTTCCTCAGCACGCTGTTTAAGTTCAGCTTTGATGAGCTTTCTTTCTAATGATGGTAGTTTAGTCATAGCTTTGCTACTTTTAAATTTTTCGATTCGACAAGATTAAGACGTCTATGATATAGGTCAACTCATTTGTTGACTAGTTCACCCAAAACTCAAATCAGATTAATGATCTCAACTTCTATCGTCTTTTGATAACTTTTCTAATCTATCATTTTGGGTGATAATTTAAGATATCTTATTTAACTTCTTGTATATTATCTCTGCTGGGATTACCTTTTATTCAAATAAATTATTAATTTTTGGGGGATTATCATGATTGATATCGACATGAGTTCGCTACAGGAGATTGGAGAATTTGGTTCGCAAGCTTGGTCCGAAGGATGTTCTGGATTTGGTATAAAAATACTAGAGTCAGCAGATTTACCTTCTGATTTAGTTTGGGCTTTTAGTGAAATTTATACATCACCACCCAAAAGGTTATTGTCCGAAACTTATGACCAGACAGGCTACTTTTTCATGGTTAACAAAGGAGTTATTTCTGGAGGTACTAACATAACTCAAGAGTGCTTAAGTCTACCGGGGTTCCATGCGAAAATGAAATGGGGATATATCTGCAATCAGTCAAGAACCTTATATGGATTTGAGGGTCAGAGGCAAAGAACCGAGGAGGAAAAGACGCTTCGCGATGAGATGGAAAAATATCTTGGTTACTCTCCAGAGTTAGGAGGAGTCGATAATCCCTTTTGGCCTAAACCAATTATTGCTGCTCTTAGTCATGGCGTAGAGGACGGCGGCGGACTGCATAATATAGCCGCCAAGATGCAAAGTAAATCACCTGAATATGATGGCATGCCAGTCACTGAGATGGGAGTTCCAGATTTCAGTAAAATGTTAGATGAGCAGAAAAAGGCTTTTATAAAGCTTTGTTCTGTTTAAAAATTTTCGATTACAGTGTAATTTCAAAATTAAGAGTCTAAATCAATGCAAAAGATGGCCGTTGATGACGCATTGAGTATCCGGGATTTTTTTGAATCGCTCCACGAGAATCATATGGGCAATCGTATTGGTCGAGTGGGATACAAATTTTTGGCGGATATGCTTGATGGGATTCATCAAACTCGTTCTGTAAATTTAACAACAATTGCACGTGGCCTTAATGAAAAAATAAGGCTTCATGCAACTCACAAGCGTCTGTCACGGAATCTTGATGATGAAAATATTTTAAATATTTTATCGAATACATTGCTTTATGAGGGTGCAGTTGCTGTTGAAGCAGATACAAAATTAATTATTACGATGCACGATCTTAATAAAAAGTATGCGTCAAAGATAGAGTATCTATCTGAGTTGGGGGAGGAGCAGGATTCAGGATTTAGAGTATGTGAGGTACTCGCGGTTAATCATAAAGCCGAAAGTTATTATCCCTTACATGCAAGTATCTGGTCCGATCAAATTCCGGGATTCATCGATGATGCAACTGAGGTGATTAAGGTCATTGAAAAAGTGTTTGAAGCTACAAAAAATAAGGGAATGTTATTTTTAGATGATTTAACACTTCCCAATAACGTCATCACTCAAATAATTTTACAGTCCAGGTTTAATTTTATCTCAATGGCAAATTATTTTGCGCCAGAAATAGAGTTTGAAGATGAAACGTACTCTGCATCTTCCCTTGCGGATAAACTTGAAACGACCTATGGGAAAATGATGTTCAAATATGTTCCAGGAGATCCTGTTGGCTCCATGGGAACGGACGTAGATTTATTTGTTCATGCAGGTGCTTTCCCCGTTAAGTTAGTCAAGACAGGCGAAACGCTGAGATTGATTACTTTAAAGAACAGAAACAGATTTGTGGGAGAGGTATCGGTACCCATTTTAACGACAGCTAAAAATTTAAAATCTAGAAAAAATTTAATGGGACTTGTTGACTCATACTTGTCAAAAAATGATGTTTTGCTGCAGCATAGATATTACAGAGAGCAATTTGATCTATCAGGCTTTCGAGTGCTTAAATTTTCCCGATTAAACCTTCTTATAACTCTTGTCCAAGCAGTGATGTTTTATGAAATATCGAGTGGTTCATACATTATGAAAAAAACTCCTTTATTCTCCAAAGAGCCTCATGAAGGGAATATGAAAAGAACATACTATAAGCCTGATAAAAATGCTTAACATGTCAAGATTCTGTGAAAGCGATCTATCTGAATATAATGCAATCAGCTATGCCTAAATATCAATTAGAAAAGTTAAAAAAACAGTTTGAGGAGGATGGTTTTGTCGTTCTCAAGAACTACTTGGATGTTGATCAATTAGATGATTTAAGAAATAGAGCAATTGACTTAAGTTCTCGTTTAATGGGAAATCAGGACGATAAGGATAAATATCATCATGTTCTGAAATCGATAAATCGACACGACTCTTGGTTCGATGATGAGTTAAAAAATGGATCTCATGTTGAAATTTTGGAGGCTTTAATAGGCTTCAAGCCAAATGGAGTATCCGCAGCCTGGTTTGATAGGCCAATTGGCGATGATATCGGAATAGAACCGCATAAGGATGCATATGGATCTGATAAGAGCGAAAAGGTGGGAGCCACTATTTGGATCTCACTTGATAAAGCGAGTCGAGATAATGGGTGTCTTTTTTACTTAAGGGGGTCACATAAAAAAGTTTATCCAGACATAATACCTATTCCTGGTATTAACAAGGATTCTGAAAATGCTATCTTCGCGGAGTTGAATCCAGGAGACGCGGTTGTTCATAGTCCGTTCATAGTGCATTGGTCTGAGGGAAATCAAAGTTTAATGCCTCGAAGAGCAGTGTCGTACTTCTATTTTGGTGCAAAAATTTAACAATTTAACAAGGAAAGGTTATGAAAGAAGAGAATGAATTGAGACAAGATTTGGTCGATGCTTATTTGACGGTCGATAAGCGTGGACTCATGAATCAGGCAAGTGGAAATGTAAGCTGTCGATTTCAAGATGGGATGCTGATCTCACCTTCCGGTGCTGATGCTGAGAATATATCAGCTGATCGAGTAGTGTATGTCGATGGTGATGGCAATTATTCTGGCGATATCAAACCATCTTCAGAGTGGCGTATGCATCTCTCTATTTATAAAAAACAGGAGTCTGCTAATGCAGTGGTTCATACTCATTCAGACTATTGTGTAGCATTAGCTTGTCATAATCTTCCGTTGCCAGGATTTCATTACATGGTTGGTCTGTTTGGAAATACTCATGTTCCTTGCGTGCCTTACGCAACTTTTGGAACTCAAGAGCTTGGGGATGGAGCTGCAAATGCACTCACTCACCAAGCGGTATGTCTGCTTGGCAATCACGGAATGATTGCTAGAGGTGCAAATTTTAAGGTGGCGATTGATCATGCCGAAAGACTTGAAATTATTTGCAAGCACTATGTTTTATCACGAACACTGGGTGAACCAGATTACCTAACTGATGAGCAATGGGATGAGTTTTTTGGTAGAGCAAAAAAAGTTGCGTATAGCTCCTTTATATAAAACAAATTTAGAATGAAATATCTCCAACTCATTGCTGTTTCATTAACAATATTTCTTGTAAGTATTGCTAATGGGAATACTGGAAAAAAATTGAATGTGTTATGGATAATCATTGATGATCAATCACCTTGGCACTCGATCTATGGTAATGATCTAGTTAAAACACCGAATATAGACTCGCTAGCAAGCAGAGGCGTTTTATTCACCCGAGCATATTCCGAATCACCTGTTTGCAGTCCAAGCAGGTCAGCGCTGATAACTGGCTCTCATGCAATCAGATTGGGTACTCATGATCATCGCTCTAGCCGAACGAAAGAAAATCAAATATTTTTGCCTGAAAATTTTAAGACTGCTCCAGAGATATTTAGAGAAAATGGTTATGAAACTTATAACAGTGGCAAAGATGATTATAATTTTTTCTACAAAAAATCTGACCTTTACTCAATCATGGATAAAAAAGCCGACAATAAGTTGGCGAAATATGGCAAAAGCGGGCAAGGAAGTGGAGACTGGTCGGATATAAAATCTCAAAAACCATTCTTTGGACAAATCCGAGTATCTGGTGGTAAAGATGTGGGAGATCAGTTACCAGATTTGTTAGCCAAATCAGGTTATCCAGCGGTGAAAGCATCACAGGTGACCGTGCCGCCTCAATATCCTGATATTCATGAAATGCGTTACAACATTGCAATGCATATGAATACTGTAATGCAAACAGACATTGAGGTAGGTAAGGTTCTGGACCGATTAGAGAAAGATAATCTCACGGATAAAACGATTATTTTTCTTTTTTCAGATCATGGATCGGATCTTCCTAGAAGCAAAGAATTTTGTTACAGCGAAGGGCTCCATGTTCCTCTGATAATTTCAGTACCGGAGTCGATAGAGGGGATTGAATCAGGAACAGTGAGAGACGATCTAGTTAGTTTAATTGATGTAACCGGCACGTCTCTGGTACTTNCAAATCAGAATATNCCTGAATCAATGGATACANTGAATGTGTTTGATAAAAGCTATAGTAGAGAGTATGTNTTTTCGGCTTCGGATCGCAGNGCGAATGTCATTGACCGAGTAAGATCAGTGATGGGGAAACGCTATCANTACATTAAAAATTACAAGTTAGANCGTCCGCTCTTCAACTATGGTCATAGAGAAATGATGGCAATTGATTANCCTGANTCNAAATACGGTTACTTCGCAAAGTTGAGGTCAATGTATGAAGATGGTTTATTAAATGAGATACAGGCAACTCCNTTTGGAGATCGAACTGCAGAGGANNTATATGATCTNCAAANTGANCCAAATGAGACTGTAAATTTGGCCTCTGATAAAAATCATACNGAGGAACTGNTTGTGATGCGCGCTGCTTTAGATGGCTGGATCGAGGAAACNGGTGACAAAGGTGCTNTTAAAAGAAGTTCAAAGTCTNTGGTCGAAGTTNTTGAAAGAATTCCACCACATTGGCTAAAAAGCCCAGANTTTCGTGATTTTTTTGATGAAATCCNANCAGCANCCTAATTTATTGCATTAAAAACAACTCTTGCAATATCTTCTGGNAACTCTTTCGTCGGNTGCTGCACCATTATTACAANGTTTAAATNATTTTCAGGATCTGTCCACGACATTGTGCCTGCAGCACCGGCCCAGCCGAAGGAACCTCTGCCACGTTTTATCAGCGCTNTTTCTGGGTCAAGAGTAACAGCTACTGTATATCCAAATCCCTCTGAACCTTTTACCACTTTCTCAGTTTTTGAGAATAAATCACCTGATTGATTTGTTGACATTAATTTAACGGAAGCTTCTGATAATATTCNCTTACCTAAAAATTCACCTTNGTTGAGCAACATATTCTCAAAGTGCAGGTAGTCTCTTGCTGTACTAATTAAACCAACNGAACCTGAGAAAAATTTTGTTGTGCCAGCCGGTTTACTCCCATCTTTTCCACCACCGCTGATACTGACAATACGATCAGATTTTTCACTCGGCACATTCCAATAGGTGTCATGCATATCGAGTGGNTCAAANATNTTAGNNTTAACAAATTCNTNAAAAGGTTGCCCAGATGTNATTTCTATTATGTGAGCGACAACATCCAACCCCATGAATCCGCTGTAGGCAAATCTAGAGCCAGGCTGAAAGTCGAGTGGTCCCTCTGANATCATNTTGGTCANNGATCCGATAGTTATGTTGTTAAAGAATTCATCTTGTTCNTCACTTTTATCNCCCGATTTTCCCGAGGAGAGTTTCGNATTCCAGGGTGCGGTTGCCTGGCCCAGTCCNCTCGTNCCNAGTCCTGCTGTATGNGTAAGNAGATGATGGATTGTGAGCGATTCTTTNGCAGCTACTAANCTGTGNTCTGGTATNTAACCAATATAATATCCATCATAAAACCAGGACCATGCTTTCCAGTATAAATTTGCAAAAAAACCNAGTTCNGCNCCAAGCTCTGCATANACTCCCANAGGNGATATATCTTTATCTNTNGGATCTTTTAANACTGCAACTTCNATATCCTTAAAATTTGGCAGATATTTACTCACCTNATCTTCTGGGCTAAAAAGACCNCGCTCAATAGCGATCATNGCGGCTACTCCNAGCACTGGTTTAGTAGAGGACCACATTTGAAACATNGAATCNTTTTNCATCGCGACTTTGTTTGGGACATCNGCCAATCCATGTGCTGAAAAATATATNGGGTTACCAAACCGGCTTACAGCGACAACAGCACCTTGTATTTTTTCATCATTCAAAGCTTTCNTNATGACNGCATCGAGNTCNCTNCCNATCGATTTTTTCATNCCTTGACTTTCGGGTTCNGATAAATTNAGATTTTCANNATCTATNGGTAAAGANGACAAGTTTAAGCTCCAAAAAAATGTTATTAAAAGATACANANATGCGTATTTCATTGCTTATGCNNCTAGGCTATTTGCAAAAAGCAGTGAAAGNTNNNGCGAGGTTTGCNGCNATCGCTGANNNTTTTTCTGATGCTNTNAATAAATCATCGGCACCATCTTCATCGCCAGCNTCTCTCAGCTTTCCTGATTGATCAAGAAGATATCCNGTTGTNGNCATAAGANNACCCGCGCCATCACTTGTCCGCTTGCAAGCTTTGATATCCCAATAACCAATATCAGTCTTGTCAAAATCCTCTTTGTAATATGCCTCATTGTCCTTTTCCCAATCGGCTTTCTTGTCAGCAGTTGATGCTGTGCATGCTATTGTGAAAACACAAAAGAAAAGCAGGAAAGTTGTTTTTATTTGCATGATAAATCGTCCTCTTAAAATGATTTTTATCCCTCTAATTTACTGAATATGTCGATTAAAATCAAAGTTGAGCTTATAAACAAAGTTGTGTTTCACCCGAAATACAATCCCTCCTTACAATATCGCTTTGAATATTTAGTATTGCGCATACAAAACATGAATTAATTCTTTATGCTAATCTTCAAATAATGAAAAAAATGCTTCCTATATTTTTCTTGATGTTTCTCGGTGCTAGTATCTCTTGGTTCTACCGCAGTGATCTATTGCTTTTGGTGATTAAATATCGAATGCATAACGCATTTGAGATTTCGGAGACGATAGAGGTTCCATGGACAGAAAATTTTGAGAGTCAAGTTGCCTCAATTGAGGGAAAGCGACCAAATATAATATTAATTGTGGTGGATGATCTTGGATATAACGATATCTCTCTTTTTGGAGGAGGCATTATTCCAACGCCCGCTATTGATCGCTTAGCATCCACAGGAGCGATTTTTAATCAGTCATATGCCGGTGCGAATACTTGTGCTCCATCAAGAGCAATGATTATGACTGGACGTTACCCCACCAAAAATGGTTTTGAATTTACTCCAACCCCACCTGGTATGAATAAAGCTTTGTTTCGAATTTGGAGTGATAAAAAGTCTGGATTGCCGCCACCTTATTTTGATGAAGCTCTCGATAAACTATTGCCTCCTTTTCCAGAGCAGGGACTACCCTCAGATGAATACACTATTGCCGAATTGCTAAGGGATTCAGGATATTACAACGCCTTAATTGGGAAGTGGCATCTTGGGAGATTTAATGGCATGTCACCCAATGATCAAGGTTTTCATGACAGCTTGCTAATGGCAAGCGGACTATATTTGCCTGAAGATGATCCGGGAGTTGTTAACGCCAAACTACCTTTTGATCCAATTGATAAAGTTCTTTGGGCGTCGTTAACCTATGCTAATTCTTTTAATTCAGGGAACAATGACAGATTTAGACCTGGGGGATATTTGACTGATTATTGGACAGAAGAAGCGATTAAAGTGATTAAAAATAATAAGGAAAATCCCTTTTTTCTATATCTCGCGCATTGGGGCCCACACACTCCTCTGCAGGCAACAATAGAGGATTATGATGCAGTTGGACCCATATATCCTCATCGCAAACGGGTCTATGCTGCGATGATTCGAGCAATTGATCGAAGTGTTGAAAATATCATGACTGCATTAATAGATGAGGGTTTGGATGAAAATACGATCATCATGTTCACAAGTGATAATGGTGGAGCAGGATATATTGGCCTTCCAGAGGTTAATAAACCGTTTAGAGGTTGGAAAAGAACCATGTTTGAGGGCGGTTTAAGAGTCCCACTTTTTATCCGGTGGCCTGCCGAAATTTCGAAAGGTACGATTGTTGAGGAGCCCGTCTCACATATTGATTTATTTGCTACGATAGCTGAAGCAACAAAAGCTGAAATTCCCAATAATCTGAATATTGATGGCATTAATCTATTTCCATTATTAAATAGAAATGATGAATTAGTTTGGCAGCGTGAAAACTTATATTGGCAGAATGGCCATTATAAGGCTGTCAGGCATAATAACTTTAAGATGCAGGTTTATGATCACCCGGAAGAGGGCAAACAAGTTTGGTTAAACGATTTATCTTCTGACCCAACCGAGCAGGTGAATCTTGCCCAAACAGAAACGGGCATCGCAAAGCATCTTTTTGAACTACTGGAGGCGCATCATTCTGAAGCCGCACCGCCCCAGTATCCATCAGTCATACAAGGCCCTGTCATGATTGATAAAACGCTCGTTGACTCGTATATCGACGGGGATGAATACGTTTATTCACCTAACTGAGAGATTTAGCTGGAGATCAATTCACTCTGACCTCACTGGATGCTTTACGACAGCCGCAACCCATTAGAAACTTGCTTGTCAGGAACGGCCAAGATAACAGAGCCATCGCTTTGCAAAAAGCCTGTTACTAGACATTCTGACATCATCGGTCCAATTTGTTTTTTTGGAAAGTTCGTCACTGCAATCACTTGTTTTCCAATTAAATTTTTGGGCTCGTAAAGGTCTGTAATTTGTGCAGAAGACTTTTTAATTCCAATTGAATCGCCAAAATCGATTGCCAATTTAACAGCAGGTTTTTTAGCTTCCTTAAAAATTTCTGCTGAAACGACCGTGCCGACCGACAATTCAACTCTTTCGAATTCATTCCAAGTCAAATCACTCAATTAAACGCTCCAATTTCATTGGCCTTATTCGATCTCCCCCGATCCCACTATTTCGAAGATTCGTTTGTTGCCGTTAAGGGCCATTAAGTTTTCGAAAGATCCCAGCAAATAGAATTCCTGTTGCGGAGGGCCTTTTTAAGAATTATCTCACAGAACCACTGAAAGATTACTNTATTTTGTAAACCAACTCTCATAGTTTAGAGAACAGAACCATAGTGTTAATGGAGGGGTCATTTTTTTGTAGAAGACGACTCTCAGTGACTGAAAACCCTGCATTGCAAACTTCGTTGATCCAATGATCGATAGAATTAAAGCTTTTAAACTCAGACGCATTTTCCTCCCAACTGACTCCAAATCCAGCATTAAATACTGTATGTACCAGTGAACAAAATGTTTTCATTTCAGCTGTTGTAGCATCGTGATCACGGAGTATGAAATGTCCTCCTGGTCGCAATACTCTGTTAATAGATGCTAAATATGGAGCCAGACGATCAAGTGGGCAGTGATGTAAACCGATGTAGCAAGTGACTAAATCCAAACTTTGGTCTGAAACAATTTGGGATATTGGAACGTAGTTATCCAAGTCAAAAAATTTACCAATCTTTCTTATCTGTCCTCGCTCCATTAAGTCCGATGCAGAGTAGGTTGGTTGGAAGTCATTAGTTAAAAAAACAGGCCCTTTAAAATCAAATACCTTTTTAAGAGACTTGACGTAACGACCTGTAGAACCAATTTCTAGATAACCATTAATTTTATGGTTAACGGGCAGTAATACGGATGTCTGCTTTTGAATTTCTTTTTTTTGCTTGCGCAAGGCAGGAAGGGCATAAAATAAATCTGATCCGGGCGTCTTTAGATCCGGCAAAGAGTTCACAAGAGCTTGGTAAATATGCTCATCGGTTTCGAATTTTTCACATACCTCGATAATCTGCATATGAAATTTCAAGTCCGGATAAATCCCATAAATATTCTGAAGGAATAGATAGAATTTATCTCTAAGTACCCGATTATTATAAACCGATAAAAACTCTGAATTGATATTATCTCTGTCACCAAAAAGGTCTAGGTCGGTATTAGAATCATAGTATTTCTTCCACAGTTGATTTCTAAAACGATAATGCGGATCTACTTTATCTTTTAAAGCAAATAACTCTTTTGCTCGCGGATAAGATTTATGAAACTGCTCTAATGTAGCATGGGGTTGATAAGGCAGATAGTANGTNCCATCGAACTTGTTTACTGAGTCAATAATCTGGCGTGTCCAAATTCCAACTTTTTCTCGATCACATTGCTCAACGCCCTGTTTGTAGTAAAGCACCAATGCAAAAACTTCTTCTCTTGCCCAAGCGAGATATGTGCCCGGATCTTTAGAAGAATGTCGAATGGATATATTGACGGTCTGAACTTTAAATCTGGCGAGAATCTCTGAAATCTCATCTGTAAATTGCAATAAGAATCTAGTGGGTACAAAATATTCCTGTAATACATATGTNGTCTCATTTCGAGACAATGGTTCGAGCTCCTTAAGTGTATAATCGGCCTCTTGATTACGCATCATGACCTTGGATCTCATGTTTAGTAATGGTTCATAGATATATTTTCTGCGAATATGGCCAAACGGAGTTTCAGTGACGGCCCACATCATATATTTCTCTACTAAATAGAGGCTGTCGTCATATTTTTTTCTTTTCAAATTTACCGGTTTGTCAGTTTCTGACCATGTCGTTGCTCGCATTGATTTAAACTTGGGAGGAATTAAATCTGCGTTATGAAAAACTGCGCATTTATCGTTGTTGATCTTCTCATCAAAGTACTTTGGATACTCCTCAAGATCCATTGTTTTACTAATACGTTCTACTTTGGCGTTCTCTACAACACACAATTCAACCTCGACGATAATTCCTAAAGCTCCATAACCTCNGATCGAAGCAAAAAAGATATCTTGATTTTCATTTTCAGACGCATAAATCTGCGACCCATCATGAGTCAAAAGCGATATTTGCAATACAGATAGAGCAATAGGACCAACTCCAACATACCGTCCATGGCAGTTTACAGAGATCGATCCTCCCACTGTGAAGTCAGCGTATGTTTGCATTACTTTTACTGCCAATCCAAAGTCTGTTAAATGCTCCTGTATCTGGCGCCAGGCCGTACCCGCTAATACTTTTACAGATTTTTTTTTGGGATCAACATGCAAAACACCATTCAATCCTCGCATGTCAATATGGAGGGAATTCTCATGGGATGTTTGCCCACCCATGCTATTACGGCCNCCACCGATTGAAATAGTTCCTTGATGATTAGAGAGCTTTTTTTGGAGTTGCTCTATTGTTCCAGGGATGTAAATTTCATCTACCTGAACTGGGTTCATTTTCGATATATCATCGATAATTCTTTTGTTATGGCTTTTGTTTGAATCAAACTCTTTATTCAGTCGAAGTCTTATTCTCAGCAAATGCGGAAGTTTATATCTTTGTTCATGAAGCTGCGAACCGGATGTCGATACAACATGAAATCCATTTCGCTTATAAAACCGCATAGCACGCTCATTACATTCGGTGACATCTCCCTCAACAAACCGGTAACCTTTTTTCGTGGCCTCACTGATTACATGTTTAATTAATTTTTCACCAAGCTTACCGCCTCTCAAGTCGCTGCAGATTGCGAAGTTATTCATGTAATAAGCATTATTTGATGGGGGTGGGACATAATTCTGAGTCGCTCGCCTAACATCAGTTAATAAATGAGGCCAGTCTTGGAGCCTCGAAACCTGAAACATGTTGATTGAGCCGATAAGTTCTTGGCTGCTCAACTCATCCTTATCGTAACCTAACTCTAAACCAGCTAATTTTTCATCAACATACATAGCTGTTAAAAACTTATGACTGAAGAATCCTTGATCCTTCGCGATAAGTTGTTTTAACGCTCTTACNGCACCTGATTTGTCTCGAAAAATAAAATTTAGCAACTCGGGTGAGCTCGCATAAACACATTCACTAGCAAGGGATATATCATTTTTTGATATGCTTTTGTATGTGATTTCCATTACTGATTTCTCCCAATTCCACATTAAGGCTATGTTAAAGTTTGGTGCTCTTTATTTAAGAAACCTCTCAGTCTTAAAATAGTTGACTATAACTGCATTTTTAGGTTCATTTTTTTGAATTAATGAATAACATAAATATTTGTGCTTTGATCTACTTTGCTTAATCTGGAAGTACAGTCAGAATAAAATTTTACTTTAATCGGAAATAAGCTTGAGCGATCAATCACTTCTCATACTTTTAGGCAACCAGCTTTTTTCGGAGGATATTGTGAGCCNAGCNAANTGNGANCATATCTTCATGGCNGAGGACTNCAATCTATGCTCCTATGAGAAGCATCATAAGCTAAAAATACTTATGTTTTTGGCAGCTATGAGAGAAAAGAGGGATGAACTGAAAGATGCAGGCTACACAGTAGATTACTTTGATATCGAGCATAGATTATTTACCCAAGGTTATGAGATCAAGCTTGATAGTGTTATTGAAGAGCATTGTATTAAGCGAATTGTTTTGTTTGAAATCGAAGATAAGAATTTCGAAGAGAAAATAATAAATTATCTTGATACCTTAGATATCAAGGTAGAAATTTTAACAACACCTATGTTCAAGTTATCTCGAGATGAGTTTTCAAAGTTTGCTGAAAATAAAAAAATGCTTCGGATGGGATCTTTTTATAAAGACATGCGGCGCAAATTCAATATCTTGCTCGATCATAACCAGGATCCCGTGGGAGGAAAATGGTCATTTGATGATGAAAATCGCAAAAAGATACCAAAAGGTACTGTGATACCAGAGCGATTTCAGTCAAAAAAGTCAAAGTACTGTGACTCGATATCAAAATCTATTGAAAAGCATTTTAAAGATCATCCTGGATCTCTCGATGATGTTTGGATGCCCCTNACGCGAAAGGATGCATTGCATCAACTCTCTCAATTTCTCGAAATTAAGTTTAAGGATTTTGGGATCTATGAAGATGCAATCTTGCAGAACGATACTTTTTTGTTTCACAGTGTTATTAGTCCTTCTCTTAATATGGGACTCATAACGCCAGACGATGTTTTGAGCCAAGTAATAGATTATGCGAATCGTGAGGCTATACCTCTAAATTCTTTGGAAGGGTTTGTCCGTCAGATTTTAGGTTGGCGAGAATTTATGAGAGGAGTCTACCGTGAATTTGGGGATCAGCAGTTAGAGAGTAATTTTTTTGGTTTCGAACGAAGACTGGGGCAATCTTGGTATTCAGGAGAGACGGGAATACCGCCGCTTGATGATGCAATTCTGTTTGCTCAGAAGTATGGTTACACGCACCATATAAATCGACTGATGGTGATCTCTAANTTAATGACACTTTGCGAAGTGAATCCAAAGAATATCTATACCTGGTTTATGGAGTTATTTGTAGACTCATCTGAATGGGTGATGACTCCAAATGTTTTCGGGATGGGNACCTTTGCAGATGGAGGAATATTTGCCACTAAGCCGTACATTTGCGGATCAAACTACTTTATAAAAATGAGTGATTATAAAAAGGGTGATTGGTGTGATGTAGTTGATGGGCTCTATTGGCGCTTTGTTGAAAACTATTTCGGGCGATTGCGAAACAATCCGCGTTTGTCTTTTATGACTAAAACGTTAGAGAGAATGGATAGTAGTCGAAAATCAAAAATTTTCTCAGCTGCGGAACATTTTATTTCCGCGAACTGCGANTAACCTGCTTTTACCTTTCAAAATCGTACTCNTAGGGGTTGTTTTCACTCTCNATATTGGTATATATTCAATGAGTGGGAAATTGCGGTTTCTCAGCTTAGGGTATTTTACTACTTAAAGATTACATTCTCTCGGGAGATTTTAAATGAATTTAAAAGAAACATGGCTTTACAGAAGCTGCGCGATTGTTGCTTCATCAGCTCTCATCTTCGGTTCATCATCGCTAACTTTAGCTCAAGACACAGTTGAGTCAGAGGTTGTTGAAGCGGCCGTTGCTGAGGTCGTGGATAGTGCGGCCTCTTCGGTTGAAGAGGTTGTTGTTACTGGTTCGCGTCTTAAAAGATCTACATTCACTAGTATTTCACCGTTGCAAATTGTGACGGCAGAAATATCTCGTGAATCTGGTTTGGTAAGTGCTGCAGATATTCTTCAGACGTCCACCTCAGCGGGGGGTCAGCAGATTGACCTTACGTTCAGTGGTTTCGTTTTGGANAATGGACCTGGTTCAAGAACAGTAAACCTCCGAGGTCTTGGAGCAAACAGAACACTATTGCTAATCAATGGCAGACGTTTAGCGCCAGGTGGAGCTGAGGGTGCGCCGTATGCGCCAGATGCTGGGTTGATTCCATCAGGACTGGTTTCGCAGTACGAAGTTCTTACCGACGGGGCATCATCAGTTTACGGTTCTGATGCAATCGGCGGTGTAACAAACGTCATCTTAAAACAAGACTTTGATGGATTGAATATAGAAGCTGGTTCTTACATTCCAAAGTATAGTGGCGGTGACAATAGAAGCTTGTCTATCACATGGGGAGAGACCTATGACAAAGGTTTTGTAGGTTTTGGTTTAGACTATAGTAAAGATAAGCGTGCTACTTATGGTAGCCGGCCTTGGATGGCAGATTGCCGAAAGAATTATGAAATTGATTCGGAAGGTAATTATCTATCGAGTGATCTGTATTACACGACAACCTATGGAATGAAGCAGACAGATTGCGTTCCGACAGCATTGGCGGGGAGAACTTTTGTATCTGCATTTGCTACAGGTAGTATTTATTACACTCCTGGATTCAGTAATGGCGGTTGGGGGAATTTCACTGAGCCAGTCTCTCCTTACGGTGGGTTCGGAATCGATACTGATGGCGACGGCCTAGCAGATGCCTCTTATTCAGACTACAGCTTAAACGGAACTGAATATGGTCAGAGTGGCGATTTATACCCAAATTATGAAACGGTCAATACAATGGCTTACGGGGAATACAACTTTGGGGGCGATGCAAACATCACGGCGTTCTTTGAAGCAATGTATACAGAAGCTGAATATGACACGCAGGGGTCACCTCCGCAATTATTCCCAGATGTTCCCGCAAATAATCCATACAACCTTTGTAACCCTGCTGCTGAAAATGGAGTTGATTGTGGACTAGCGCAAGATGCGCTCTTTACAAACCCTGTCTATGTCGCAGGATTCGGAGCTTACTATGAAGGGCTATGTGCATCCTATGGTATCCCGTTGGCAGCATGTACACCTTCAATATTCGGGTTATTATCTGGACCTGTTGGAGCCGTCGGTACTTTGCCGATCGTGTCAGTGGTAGGGGATAGATCTTCATCTGATGGTGATCGTCAGAATATGCGGCTCGTTGCAGGATTCAAAGGGGATCTTCCCTTTATGAATACTGGATCTTTGGCAAATTGGGAGTTTGAGACTTATGTTTCGTATTCCAAGAATTCAGGAGCATCACACAGGTATGGAATTCGTGGAGATCGCCTTGATCTAGCGTTAGGTAACTATTCAACTACTGACACGCCATGTGTTAATGATACTGGTGTTTCGATGGAAGATGATGTGGCTCCTGGATGTGTTGCGGTCAACATGTATGCTCCTTCTCTCTATGAAGGAGTTGTTGGAGATTTCGCGACATCAGCTGAAAGAGACTACCTGTTCGACAGCAGAGACTTCGATACCGATTATAAGCAAACTATTTTTGGTGCGAGTATGGCTGGAGACTTATATGAACTTCCAGGTGGTTCAGTTCAAGCAAGTGTTGGTGTTGAGTATAGAAAAGATGAAATAATTTCGATGCCTGATGCTGTAGCAAGAGACGGTTTGTTCTTTGGATATTTCTCTGATGGCGGTGCTGTTGGATCAAAGGATATGAAAGAAATGTTTGTTGAGATTGAGGCACCATTGTTGGCAGGAAAGCGCCTCGCTAAAGAGCTTAACCTTAATATTTCTGCGAGACTTACAGATGACGAAATTTACGGTAGTAATACAACAGAATCTGTGAAAATTGGTTATAGGCCGGTTAATTCTCTATTGTTAAGGGCTACATATGGTTCAGCTTATCGAGCGCCTAACCTAAGAGAGTTATTCTTAATGAACCAAACTGGTTTTGGAACTATTTCGGATCCATGTTATGCGCCTGATGAGGCTATTGACTTGTTCACTGGGGAATATATACCTGAGAATGATACGAGAGATCAGATCATTTTGCAGAATTGTGCTGCAAATGGAGTTGATCCAACAATAGCTAGCGGCTTCTCAAGCTACAGCGTAGAGTTATCAACTGGAGGTTCGTTAACATTGGACCCTGAGACTGCTGATTCATGGACTGCTGGATTCTCATGGGATCAGGAGTTCTCCAATGAGTTTGATCTTGCTGTTGGTGCTACTTATTACGAGGTGGATATCGATGGAACAATCATCGAGCCAAGTGGCGGTTACATCATAAGTGACTGTTATGGAAGTCTGACGGGTAATAGTCCTTTCTGTGAAAGGATTACGCGTGATTTGTCAGATCCAACAGATCCATACATCACTTTACTAGATGCTGGCTTTTTGAATCGTGATAACGAGAAGGCACGCGGAGTTGACGTTAATATAAATTTTGGTGACACAATTACAATTAGTGGTAAGCCTTTTGAACTCGATGTCGATATTCGTGGAACTCGTGTGATCGAGCGATCTACTTTGTTTATAACTGACTCAGGTGAAGAGGACTTTAACGAGTATCAAGGTCAGTGGGGTTTTGCAAAGTGGAGAGCTAATTCCTACGTGACTGTCGAATGGGACAAGTATAGGGTTCTATGGAGTACTCGTTACACGGCTGCTGTTGATCAAAATCCAATTGGTATAGATCCTTTCAGTGATATATATGACACAGCTGGCACAGGTTTTTATGGTGATACGTGTCAAGGACCGGCATATGGCGATGTCACTTGTAGAGATGTTGGATTTACAGACGACTATTTTGTGCATTCATTATCGCTAACTTACACAGAGGATAATTATGCTCTTACGCTTGGTGCGAGAAATATTCTTGATGAAGCGCCACCAAG
>PALW01000002.1 GCA_002710745.1 Porticoccaceae bacterium | reverse complement strand
TGCAGTCTTTCAGCAGTTGCAATCGCTATTTGCTCTCTTTGCGTTGAAATAACACCGTCGAGACCCGTGCTTCCAACAACATGTCTTAGGGCGCTATCAGTCGCCTGCTTTAAGCTTGTTTCTGGTGTCTTTAATCGAAGGACAAAATCTTCAGCGTTAGTGATGTTGTACTGCACAGACAATGCCACCTCTACGATATTCTCNTCTTGAGTCAGCATNAGNCCTCTCGTNGAATACTGCCTCTCNTCNGTAACCCCAATTGTTGTTACAGCATCNATNANNGGNGGATTCCAATGCAANCCAGATCCNACTGTNTTNTGNTATTCNCCCAGACGCAGAATGACNGCTTGCTCNTTCTCATCTACNTGATAAACGCCTCCTANTGCCCATAANATCAACAANCCNGATANTACGATCGGCAANAGGTTTTTGGCNCTTCCCATTCCNCCACCAAAACCAGANCCNTTNCCNCCACCTCTTTTNCCGGTGAATGCGGTCACTTTTTCTTTTAGNCGCTTTAANGCCTCATCAATATCAGGAGGAGCTTGGTCACCTTTTCTGCCTCCCCAAGGATCCTTATCCCCGCCTTGCTCATTCCATGACATATTTTACTCCGGTTTTAATTGTCATTATTTTGTAATGCAATAATAGCATCTTTGTTAATATCTAAGCCAATACCTTCTATTTGGTTCTACTTTTCTTCATAATCGAATCTAAACGAAATTTCGGCAGCTTTACTGTCAGCTCGAGTGAACCGTCATCAAAACTTTTCTCGCTCACCACACAGTTGATATTATAAAAAGCTGACCTTAAAAATAAGTCACATATGCCTAGTTTTACACTTGTCGTAATGTGTTTAAGCGACAACCTTTCGGAAACAACGTCTTTTAACATTTCAATATCCTGATGACATTTTGCTGATATGGTTACGCACTCCGGCACACCATCTTTGTTACGCTGAATACCAACTTTCGGGTCATCTAACAAATCCCTTTTGTTGTAAACAAAAAGACTTGGAACATCGCTTGCACTTATCTCTTTTAAGACAGAGTTTACTTGGATTATATCTTCATAATAATCCTCTTTGCTCAAGTCTATAACATGCAATATCAAATCTGCAGAAGATACNTCTTCAAGAGTTGAATTAAATGCTTCGACAAGGCCATGCGGCAAATCGCGNATGAAACCGACAGTATCTGAAAATATCACATCTCCAAAGTCATTAAGAGATTTCACTCTAAGTGTTGGATCTAAAGTAGAAAAAAGCATGTCTTTTGCAAGGACATCAGATGAAGTGATTTGATTGAAAATACTTGATTTACCTGCATTAGTATAACCTACCAACGAAACAAGCGGCGTACCTGATTTTTGGCGCCGGTTACGGCCTTGTGATCTTTGATTAGCAACCTTCANTAATTTTTTTTCGAGAACAGAGATTCTNTTTCTGACTAACCTACGATCAGATTCTAGCTGGGTTTCTCCCGGCCCTCGCATACCAATGCCACCTTTTTGACGCTTTAAATGAGTCCATCCCCTTATGAGACGGGTTGATAAATGTTGTAACTGTGCTAATTCAACTTGCAGTTTTCCTTCGTGAGTAAGAGCACGCTGAGCAAAAATATCAAGNATTAAGCCTGTTTTATCGAGCACTCGACATGATAGTGCTGCTTCAAGGTCTCTCTCTTGACTTGGCGTCAAACTGTTATTGAAAATAATTACGTCTGCAGAGCACTCCAATATAAGTGTCTCTAATTCTTTCAACTTACCCAAACCAACAAAATATTTTGAGTTTGGAAAGGCGCGTTTGCCCGTAACTTTTTTTGCCACTGTCACGCCAGCTGCAATTGCCAGATCCAAAAATTCCTCAGGAGTACTTCGAGCCGGGCAAGACTGAACATCGAGATCAACTAATAAAGCATTCTCGCCACTCTGTGGTCTTTCAAAAATTTGATCCGCGTAAGCTATCGTGTATAACCCTTTTAATACTCCAAATCTTCATCATCTGAAGTAAGAGGCGATTTCAATGGCTTTGATGGCACTACTGTTGATATCGCATGCTTATAAACCAATTGGCTCACAGTATTTTTTAGAAGAATCACAAACTGATCGAAGGATTCTATTTGTCCCTGAAGTTTTATTCCATTGACCAAGAAAATAGATACTGCGATTCTTTCTTTTCTTAAAGCATTCAGGAAGGGATCCTGAAGATTATGTCCTTTAGACATTTTCGAGCTCCTGGTAATAAGCGAAGTATTAAAATAATGACCTGTAGGCGTTATTGCNACCTACACGCTTCATTTTAACCAGCTTCACTACAATAGCAAGTAGTCCGATACTAATTTTGAAACTTTATTTTCAAGTTCTAAACAGGTTAGCAATTCACCCTCTTCATCAATATCAAAGGTTTGCAAATTAGGCCATTTTCGAAGCCATGTTAACTGTCTCTTAGCCAAATTTCTCGTCGCGCGAATTCCAAGTTCAANTGCANCATCCANATCTNANTCACCTGNACACCAATCNCTNAGTTGTCGATAACCAACTGATCTGGATGCGGGTGTATTCAAATCAAGCTCTCCTCTCGAGAAAAGCTCTTTAACTTCGTCAAGTAAGCCATGATCAATCATAGTGAAAAAACGTTCTTCTATGCGTCTGTATAGAATTGATCGATCATTAACCACAAGACCAAGTTGCAAAACTGAAAACTTTTCAGAGATCCCAGATTTATTAATCCCAGTTTGTAAAACAGATAATGGAACTCCTGATTTGTAATAAACCTCCAAAGCTCTTTGAATTCTATTTGAATGATTAGGATGTAACTTTTCCGCAGTCAAAGGATCTATTTTTTTTAAATGATTGTGTAATGTTGGCCATCCATATTTTTCTGCTTTTCCCTCAATTATCTGTCTAAGATCCAAATCAGCTTTGGGCAAGTCATTTATGCCATAGAACAAACTTTTGAAGTAAAGCATAGAACCACCCACTAGGATGGGAACTCTCCCCTCAGATATTATTTCCGATATAGCGCACTTTGCGTCATCAATAAATTCAGAGACATTATATGATTCACTAGGATTCCTTAAGTTAATTAATCTATGAGGATGGTTATCAAGCATCTCTTTGCTTGGTTTTGCAGATCCAATATCAAATCCTCGATATACTTGGGATGAATCGACACTTATTATCTCTAATGGNAATTTGCTTTTTAAACGAAGAGTTAATTCNGTTTTTCCCGAAGCAGTCGGCCCCATTAAAAAAATNACTTTGTCNGTTANTCTTTTAATGCTCAATCTTACTTGCCTCGCTTAAATAAACTATCCAATTCCTCCTGAGTATANTTTACCCAAGTGGGTCTTCCATGATTGCACTGATCACTGTTAGGTGTTGCTTCCATATCTCTCAACAGNGCNTTCATCTCNTCAATAGTCAATTTTCTGTTTGCTCNCACNGAGCTGTGACAAGCCATCNTGGACAAAGTATCAAAAATATNGNTTTCNATTTTGTAAGTTCTNTCATGCNCTTGAATATCTGAGATAACATCTCTNATAAGTTGTTCAGAATCACCGTTAATCAATAAAGATGGCACTTCTCTTATAACCAGTTGTCGCTCTCCAATCCTATCAATCAAAAATCCGAAGCACATGATGTCTTCTGCGTGTTTCTGAAATATTTCAATTTCAGAGACACTTAATTCAATTGTTTTTGGAATTAGAAGACTCTGAGAACTCAATCGATTTGTTTCATAGCTTTTCTTCAACTTTTCATAAACCACACGCTCGTGTGCAGCGTGCATATCGACAATAACTAGACCAGTATCACTCTCTGCTAGGATAAAAACACCATAAATTTGAGCAATCGCTTGTCCAAGATAGTTATCTTCGCCAACTGCATATTGATTTTCATCTGCTTCAACAACGGAGGTCTGGCTATCCAAGGACCCTTGATTAAAAATATCTAATTCAGGTTTAATTGTCCGCAAATTGACACTGCTTAGATTTGGGTAATTAGGTACCCTTTGATTTTTCTCTGCTTGACCCGAATATATATTGTCTAAACTTTTGTCGCTGGCCTTCATATTTGAAGCAAGTATCCCAGCTATTTCTGCCGAGACATATCTATAAACAAAGTTATTATCTTGAAATCGCACTTCTTGTTTGGTCGGATGCACATTGACATCAAGTTTCTCTTCTGGGATTTTGAGATGTAAAACAAAGCATGGCTGTCTTCCATGGTACATCAAATCACTGTACGCGCGCCTCACCGCGTGAGAAATTATTTTATCTTTAACAGGACGACCATTGATAAAAATATATTGAAGGTCACTTTGACTTCTTGAGAATGACGGTAATCCTAACCACCCAGATAAAAAATATCCCGCATTTTCACTCTGGATATAGATAGCTTGCTCCATGAATGGCCTTCCACACAGGGCTGCCACTCGTCGCTCTTTTTCAATCTGATTTTCCGCTTTGTCTAAGGAATATTTTTGCTTCTTATTATGTGAAAGCGTAAATCCAACATCCATATTTACCAATGCAAGAAACTTTACACACTCTTCAATCTTTTTAAACTCAGTACTCTCTGACTTCAGAAATTTTCGCCTAGCGGGAGTATTATAAAAGAGATCATGGACAATCACAGAAGTACCCTTTGGATGCGCGGCTGGCATGATCTCAGGTGGCAATCCTTCATCAGTGGGAGTTAAAGAGTAGGCACTATTCTGATCTAATGCTGAAACCATTGTTAGTAGCGAAACTGAAGCAATACTTGCAAGAGCCTCCCCTCTAAAACCCAAAGTATGCAGAGCATTTAAATCATTGAAATCACCAATTTTACTTGTTGCATGTCGCTGTACTGCGAGAGATAAATCACTCTTTGTTATACCACTCCCATTATCTCTTACTTTTATCGTTTTTATGCCACCTGATTCTATATCTACCTCAATTGCATCCGCGCCTGAATCGATGCTATTTTCACAAAGCTCTTTGACAACAGATGCAGGTCTTTCAATCACCTCGCCAGCTGCGATTTGATTTACTAAATTATCATGTAAGACTTTGATACTTTTCATTTCTAAAACCACTTTCCAACAACAATTAAACTTCTATGGAACTGCCAATTTTTGACCTACTGAAATTGTGGATGAGGATAAATTATTGCTACGCATAATAGCTTTTGTAGTCGTTTGATTCTTAAGCGCAATTTCAGAGAGCGTATCACCTCTTTTTACAATGTACACCGTTTTTGGTTGCGTAATACCTTGCCCATGAATAGTCAATCTCTGTCCAACCTTGATTACATTACTGGACAAGTTATTCTGAGATCGCAATTCGGCCAAAGAAATATTCCATGACTGAGCTATTTCAGATAGGGTATCGCCATTTTTCACAACATATATTTTTTTGATTTTATTTTCGTTCTCCCAAGGAAATTTTATATTCTGCCCAACAACTAGTTTCGAACTTTTCAAACCATTAAATCTTACTAAATCGTCTATCTTGAATCCATAATCAACCGCAATTTGCGACAAGGTATCGCCGGACTTCACCTCATATTCATAAAGCTTATAATCCAATGCTTTGGGGATGAGTGCACCATATGGCGTATTTTTTACATGAAAATCCCTAATCCCAAAATAAATTGCTTGTGCTAATTTATTTTGATAGTTCTCATCTGCAAGCCTCATAGATTCAGCAGGGTTCGAAATAAAACCGGTTTCAATTAATAACGATGGTATGTCAGGCGATTTCAAAACAAGAAAAGATGCTCTTTCTACCTTTTTTTTATGCATGCGGCGAGCGACCTTACTTAACCTTTTAACAACGTATCCACCCGCCTCAAGGCTCATTTCAAGCGTTTTATCCATGGTTAAATCCAGTAAAATCTGATCAACTCCCTCCTCCTGCTTATCTATCTCAATAATTGTTGATCCTTGATTCAAATCTCTACGAATTTCGCCCTCAGACAAAAATTTATTGACCTCACTCTCTGAGCCTTCCGTTGACAATACATAAACAGATGCACCATTTGCTCTAGAGTCGGGGAAGGCATCAGCATGAATAGATACAAAGAAATCCGCTCTTTTATCGAAAGCGAGTCTACTTCTTTTCCGATGATCAAGAAAATAATCTCCATCTCTTGTTAAAAATCCATCAAAGGATGGATCTTGATCAAACAATCTTTCAATTTTTTTGGAAATACTCAGCACTATGTGTTTTTCCTGAATTTTCCCAGGACCAAGAGCTCCCGGATCTTTTCCTCCGTGTCCTGCGTCAATCGCAATTAATATTTTTCGTTTGGAGGTATTATCAGTTTTAGTGCTTTTCCCCTCGTTGTCCGGTACTTTAAAAAAATCAATTACGAATCTAGCCTGCCCTGAAACCTCCGAGTCTAGCAAAAAGTGCTCATATCTCCTTGCATCCTTGAGATCAAGAACCAATCGTAAATCGCCATATTTCTTTTTTGAGGTACGAATTTTCAATACATTAGTAGCAGATATATCAAGACTTGAAAGATCTGCAGAAAGAGCTGACTGCGAAAAATCAACGACTAAGCGATTCGGCTTAACCAACTCTATGATCTTATAAGTCACATCATGTTTAAATTCAAATACAAACCTAGTGGCCTTATCTGAATCTGACATTCTAGCAGCGGTTAAAAAATTATCCGAAAAAGCGGCCTCGCTGCAAATTAAAAGCATAAAGATGATAAATTTTCGTACTTTCATATAATTCAAAGGATATCCATAAAAGCATTAGGGGTTTTTATTGAACCAATTTATTTAATGTCGAATGCCCTGACTCTGACATGGGGTTGAAATTTAAATTTCTAGCTTTCCCAACTATCGTAAAATTAATCTCTAAATCAACACATAAATCAACAGTCGCGATTCTCTCTGGCCACTCGATAAGAATTAAATCTGATATATCAAAATACTCATGAAATCCAAAAAAATTGAGTTCTTCCGTATCTTTAACTCTGTACATATCAAAATGAGATACCCTGAACGAATTTATCTCATATGTCTCTACAATCGAGAAAGTGGGACTTTTAACATGTCCTGAGTGACCAAGCTGATTCAGGATACCCCGAGCTAGTGTGGTCTTACCAGCCCCCAAATCGCCTGCGAGTGTAATTACCAGTGGACGGCTAAGAGCCTTTGCAACTCTCTCTCCAAGAGACACCATTTCGAACTCATTCTCCACACAAAACTGCAATTTCAGTTCGCTCAAGTTGGATCCTTAGAATCAATCTTTATTATGATAATTAAAATTCTGCCCATTAATTATCTGCTTTATATAAGCTAACAAGTCTGTTGCTATTAAACCTTTGTCGGCATATTCATGCAATGCCATGTCTGAGGCATAACTATGAACTGATACACCAATCTCCGCTGCCTCCTGAATACTCTTTCCTTGAGCTACTAATCCCCCAATTAACCCACTTAATAAATCGCCGGATCCTGCAGTGGCGAGCGCAGCATTACCATATGGACATACAAATAACTCATCAGAATTTAGAGAGGATAGAATTGAACCTGGTCCTTTCAGTAAAACAACACCTCCAAATATGCTTTGCAGCTTATTAACTGCCGCATATCTATTTTCTTCAACTTCTCGTACTGAACACCCAAGTAATTTCGCAGCCTCTCCGGCATGCGGAGTTATAACAATTTTTTTCGCCTTATAATCAAAAGATGATTCTTTTTCCGCGATTAAAGATAGAGCATCAGCATCTAAAATAATTGGCACATCGGTATTCATAAAAGTCTTTAACATTTCCCTTGACCAAGGAGACTTTCCCAGTCCTGGACCTATTACAATGGCTGACGCTTTATCAGTTAATCGTCGAGCTTCGCTGACCGTATTTATCCCATCTACAAGGCACTCCGGATTTCTAATAAGACAAGCAATCACATGATCGGGGCGGGTTACTATTCTTGTAAGCCCTGAGCCAATTCTCATCGAGCCCTCGGCAGAGATTATCGGAGCGCCACCCATTCCAAAATCGCCGCCAACTATTACACATAATCCAGCATCATACTTGTGAAATGCAGCGCTTCTCTTTGGTAAGTTTTCAATCGCCTTATCTATATCCAAAAGTTGCCCAAATTTACTTACATTTGGATAGCGACAGAGATCAATTTTAAGATCGTCAACAACTAGCTCCCCGATATACTCTCTTGCCTTTCCTGATAGCAATCCAGGTTTTAAAGCAATCAAACAAACAGTAAGATCTGCTCTAACAGCAACCGATGGAATATATCCAGTATCCGAGACTATTCCGGATGGCATGTCAATCGAGATAACTGGAGAAGTTTGTTGATTAACAAACTTTATTATTTTTTGCATGGGACCTCTTAATACGCCAGTCAGACCAGTGCCTATTAATGCATCTATTATTACACCAGTATCCAGAACATAAGAATCGTCAAAAAATTCAATAGCAATATTTTGCTCTATACATTTTCTGCGAGTTGTCTCTGCAAGTAATGATCTTTTCTGAACATTCTTTTCCTCAATGATTGTTACAGAAATATTCATTTCATTTCCGATTAGAGCACATAGATAACCATCTGCTCCATTATTGGAGTGGCCGCACAAAACATATAATTTTTTTGGTTTGCCAAACTTTCCTATCAAGTTTTTCATGACACATTTTGCGGCACGTTCCATCAAACCTAGCTGCTTATTAATGTCCGACCCGCAATAAATTTTTTCGATTAATTTAATCTGCTCAGTCTTAAAGATTTTATTATTTTTTTCCATGAATAAACTCTAGTAAAATTATGAAATCAAAGCTATGAGTATTGGTAATAATGCCAGAATTTAACCAAAACAATATAGACCTAGATCAGCTTGCCGCAAATATTAAACATTGGGGAGGTAATCTTGGCTTCCAGAAGGTTTCCATAATAGAACCGGATCTAACATATGCATCTAAAAAATTAAAGTTATGGTTAGATAATAAATATAATGGGTCGATGGATTGGATGGCGAAACATGGAGAGAAGAGATATGTGCCCGAAAAGCTAGTTTCAGGGACGATTCGCGTCATATCGGTAAGAATGAACTATCTATCTGATCCGGATATGATTGCAACGTTGAAAGATGGCAATAAAGCCTACATTTCAAGATATGCGCTAGGTAAGGATTATCACAAAATCATAAGAAAAAAGCTGGGTAGCCTGACCAAAAAGATTGCTAAAGAAATACCCGAGGAACAATTTAATCAAAGGCCATTTGTTGATAGCGCTCCGGTTCTTGAAAAACCTTTGGCTGAACAAGGAGGGTTGGGTTGGATTGGTAAAAATACATTACTTATCGACAAAACGGTTGGGTCATGGTTTTTTCTTGGAGAAATATACACATCTCTTCCTCTGCCAGTTGATAACAAAAAAGAGGTCAATCTTTGTGGCAAATGTAATGCTTGTATGAAAGTATGTCCAACAAATGCATTTCCAGAACCATATGTTCTGGACGCAAAAAAGTGTATTTCTTATCAAACAATAGAAAATAAAGGCATCATCCCGAAAGAATTACGCGCGCTAATGGGAAATCGTGTTTTTGGTTGTGATGATTGTCAAATTTGGTGTCCTTGGAATAGAGATCCAACGATAACATCTGAAGAATTATTTCAGCCCCGACATAAGCTTAATAATTCTTCACTGCTGGAGCTTTTCAATTGGAGTGAATCAGAATTTCAAGAAAAAACTTTAGGATCGCCAATAAGAAGAATTGGTTATGAGAGGTGGTTGCGAAACCTCGCTGTTGGTTTGGGAAACGCGCCACCGAGCGTAAACATCATAAAAAGCCTTAACGACAGAATCCCCAAGAGCTCAGAGATGCTTAGAGAACACCTTTACTGGGCATTAGAGGAACAAAATCGCAAACTTAACATTTGAGCATATTTTTTCGATAATACTCCAGCTCTGCTATCGACTCATATATATCATCGAGAGCCAAATGAGCTCCTTTCTTGCTGAATCCAGATTCCATTTCTGGATTCCATCTTTTCGCAAGTTCTTTTAATGTGCTCACATCAATATTCCTGTAATGAAAAATCGACTCTAACTCGGGCATATATTTTATTAAAAATCTTCTATCTAAAGATATTGAGTTTCCACACATAGGCGATTCGCCTTTTTTCACCCACTTTAATAAAAACTCTACTGTTGATTGCATCGCCTGGAATTCATCAATTTCGCTCTGTCTAACGCGATTTATTAAACCTGATCTGCCATGCTGCTCACGATTCCAATCATCCATACTGTTGAGAAGTGAATCAGGTTGCTTGATGGCAATTGACGGGCCCTCTGCTAAAATCTGCAGGTTGTAATCGGTTACGACAGTTGCAATCTCTATAATACGCTCTTTGTCAGGTTGCAAACCCGTCATCTCAAGATCAATCCATACCAAGTTCATTAATTCTTCCTGTATGTGATAACAACTTTATTTAAAGTCTATAATACCTTATGTTTAAAAGATTGATAACACGAATCAGCATCGTTCGAGGACTGCTGAATTATACAAACATAAAATGTTATAGCGGCTCCTGGGAAGGATCTGGGAACTCTGACGGTACACTCATAAAAATATACAAAGACTGACAGAAAATGATCAGAATCTTAAAACGCTTGATTAAGCGACTTTTGGCCTCTATTCAAGGTATTCTTCCAAAGAGATATCTGTCGAAACTAATTCAAAAAGTTGCTGAAAGTGAAGCGCGAATAATAAAAAACACTCTTATAAAGCTAGCAATCGCAATTTTTAAAATTAACATAAATGAGGCAATAAGTTCGAATATTTCTAGTTATAAAAGCTTCAATCACTTCTTCACCAGAAAATTAAAAGATGGAGTTCGGCCCATCGACGAACGTGAAAATAGTGTTTGCTCTCCTGCGGATGGCACTATTACGCAATTTGGAGTAATAAAGTCAACTGAAATTATCCAAGCTAAGAATAGTAGTTACAGCCTAATAAAACTCGTACAGGATACCGCTATGACTAATCGGTACATCAATGGTAATTTCTTTACTATTTATCTGTCGCCTAAAGACTACCACAGAGTCCACATTCCATTTAAGGCAAAAATCATAGCTCATCATTTTATCCCAGGACAACTTTATTCAGTAAATAAAAACAGTATTGAGCATATACCTGAAATTTACTCGAGAAATGAGAGATTGATCTGCGAGTTTTTTTCAAAAGATTTAGGTTACTTCTCGATTATTTTTGTGGGTGCTTTTCTGGTTTCGGGCATTGAAACAGTATGGCAATGCACTCATGATTTTAAAAAAAATAAACAAAAACGAATTGATTTATCAGAAAGCCAAATGGAATTTCAAAAAGTGGAAGAAATTGGAAAGTTTAAATATGGCTCCACCATAATTTTGCTATTTCAAAATGGAAAAACTGCTCCATTAGAGAAATTTAACTTATCTGATAGCAGCGTTCAGGTTGGCAAAAGAATAACCATCTCTCAACTAAATTGATAAGAAAAATCATGTACAGCCATTATCATTTCATTAACATTATCAGGCTTTACATCAGGTGTAATACCGTGACCAAGATTAAAAATATGTCCAGGGTGGGGACCAAAACTCTCTATTATCTTTGACACTTCATTTCGAATCATTGACTTATCAGATAAAAGAACACTCGGATCTAAATTACCCTGTATCGACACAAGATTTCCGACTTTTTGTCGGGCACTTCTTATATCTGTAGTCCAGTCAATACCTATGCAGTCACAATTCGTTTTGGCTATATCTGAGATCCATTGCCCGCCTCCCTTGGTGTATAAAATAATTGGTATATTGTCACCGTGCACGATTTTTAGACCTTTGATAATTTGGTTCATGTAGTTCAACGAAAAGTCAAAATAACTATCATGACTCAACAATCCGCCCCAAGAGTCGAATATTTGAACCACTTGCACACCATGCTCAATCTGTGCATTAAGGTAATCAATAACACAGGAAGTAAGTTTCTCAAGGAGTAGATGCAGCAACATTGGATCTTGGTAGCGCATCGCCTTCACTTTCGAAAAATTTTTACTGCCCTGTCCCTCAATCATGTAAGCAGCAAGAGTCCATGGACTTCCTGAAAAACCGATTAATGGCAACCGGTTATTAAGCTCATACTTAATTAAGGAAACCGCATCGAGCACATAAGAAAGGTCGTTATGGATACTTATTTTGGGTAAATTTTCAACATCGGAAAGATTTTGAATGGTCTTCCTAAATTTTGGACCCTCTCCTGCTTCAAAATACAAACCGAGACCCAAAGCATCTGGAATCGTAAGGATGTCAGAGAATAATATTGCTGCATCTAAATCAAAGCGCTCAAGCGGCTGAAGTGCTACCTCACAGCATAATTGTTTGTTTTTACATAAAGCCAGAAAATCGCCAGCTTTTTCCCTTGTAACTCTGTATTCAGGCAAATACCTACCTGCTTGGCGCATGATCCATATTGGAGTTCTATCAACACTTTTTCGCCGCAGAGCTCGCAGAAATCTATCGTTTTTAATCTCAGTCATTTCTTTTGATAGCACAATTGAAAAATTTCAATATACGTCTCTAAGGTAACGTTTTTCTCTCTTGAGGTTATTGACGTAAATATCTGCATTTTCAGGTGTCATTTTGCCCTCTTGTGCAATGATTTCACGTAACGCTGAGTCAACGTCTTTGGCCATTCTAGTTGCATCACCACAAACGTAAAAATGAGCTCCTCGCTCGAGCCACTCGAACATTTCCTTACTTTTCTCCCGCATTCTATCTTGAACATACACCTTTTCTTTTTGATCTCTGGAAAAAGCCAGATCGAGCTTAGTGAGAAGGCTAGAATCCATTTTATTTAGGAACTCTTCTTCATAGGAGAAGTCAAACTCTCTAGTTTGATCACCAAAAAACAACCAATTGTCTCCAGTGGCTTTACTCATTTCTCGTTCATCTAAAAATGCTCTGAATGGTGCAACACCAGTCCCAGGACCAACCATAATCATTGGTGTTTTACTATCCTCAGGAATCCTAAATGATTTATTTGGAGTCACAAATATTTTTACAGATTTACTCTCTGGCACCCTATCAGATAAATAAGAAGAACAAACTCCCAAATGAGTTCTATCATTTTTATTCCATCTAACAGCAGATATTGTCATATGAATTGAATTAGGGTACTTCATTGGACTGGAAGAAATTGAGTAAGCCCTATGCTGCAAAGATTTCAAGTTAGACAAAAAATCATTAATATCAAATGTATAATTGGGATCAATATTTAGCAGATCTAGTATGTCTTTCCCCCAAAGATATTCCGATAATACCTCTTTGTTTACACTCTGAAGAACTGACTTAATCTCCTTGTGATCAATCTTATCTCCAATGTATGCTACTAAATTTTTGGACGGAGTAGATATTTCATAGTTTGAAGTTAATAGCGCCTCAATTGATTCGGACTTACCCTTTGGAACGAAGGAACTCTCCACACCAAGGCGGGTGATAATTGATTCTACTAACTCGGGAGAATTTATAGGCAAGATATTTATAACGTCGCCGGCTTCATACAAAATCCCACTATCGGATAGATCTACTTCAAAATGTCTTATCTCCTTACTCGAACCCACCTTCGATAGGAGTCTATTTGTTGATAAGACTGCGGTGAACGGATTTTTTCTATTCCAAACAGATTTTTCTGATTTTACTTCACGTTGAAAGCTTGTCTTTTTAGGGTTATCAGATAACTTAGGCATGATATTACTGATCCATGATGACGCGACTTCCTCATAGTCAACATCACAATCTTGTCGTTTAATAATTCTTGTTGCGCCTAGCTGCTCCAGCCTCATATCAATCAACTTTCCAGCTTGGCAAAATTCATCGTAACCAGTATCCCCAAGTGCTAATACACCGAACTTCATATTAGGGAGTTTGGGCATATCTGAGTTACTGAGATCTTTCCAAAAAAGTTCCGCATTGTCAGGCATTTCACCTTCACCGTAGGTTGCTATGGTAAAAATAACGTTATTCATGTTTGCAAAAGTACTTATATCAATCTCATCTAAACCTTGCACTTTCGCTTCAATATCAAAGTTTCTGGCCGCATCTGCTGTCTCACATGCGAGCGATTCAGCGTTTCCTGTTTGTGTACCATACAAAACATTAAGTAATTTACTTGGGTCTTTTTCAGTTGAATCTGCAACATGGCCTGTTGACGTTTGCACNGCTTTAATACCAGCTAAAAAGCCTGATAACCAGGATTTTTGATCATCAGAAAATGGTGCATCTTTTGGAAANTTCGGTGCTTTCATTTTAACAATGCTCAATCATCCGGTNCTTAATAGTGTATCAGTGATAATACTTTTGGAAAAAAGCTCCTCAAAATCTGGAATTTCTCCGAGCTCAGCTTGATTCTTCCAATCTTGCCGTAAGATCCAGGAATATGTACCAATACTATCCATAGACAAGCAATTGCGAAGGTTCAAAGCCTGTTTGTAATCTCTCAATCTCTTATCAGCAATTAGCACCGCCAACTCCTCTGAACTATAGTCTAATATCGCTTTCTTAGCATATTTTAATAAGCCATTCATTAGACTATGATCTTCAGTCAAAATTAAATTCCTTGTGGTTTTATTTACCAACTCACTATCTTTCTTTTGCGATGGATNTTTTTTTTGAGATATTTTTTGAGCGAAGTCGAGAACAAAGTAGCTATTCAATAATTGATGATTATTATCTCTGCGTGGAGAAGAGTCGGGAGCATGGCCATCTAGAACCAGAGTCCTCGATCGCCAGCATTTTTTCAATTTATTAATTTGGTACCCAACTAAAGATACAGACAGCTCATCGATGAGTTCTTTCTGAGTCTTTTCGGCCAGTATTTGCCTCGAATCTTGATATTGTAAGAGAGCCTTGGGAGTGAGTACTGCAAAGCAACTCTTTTGCTTGTCCCAATTAGAGATAATTTCATATGCCTTGGGGGAACCAGTTGCTTGAATGTGCCAGTGAAGCATTGTCTCGATCGCAATAGAATGAATCTCTGTGGTAAGAGAATCATCCTCCAAGTAAGCTAACTCAACCGATCCATGACTAACGCTTTGTTGGCACACTTTATCTGGATCATACTGATATACAAATCCTCCTGACATTCCATTCCCCATGCCTTTACTAAAGCTGCCGAGATTCATGATTGTCCCATTTGTCATGTATTCTGCACAAAACTCTCCGACACCCTCTACGACCGCAGACGCACCAGAGTTCCTAACGGCAAACCTATCTCCAGCCTCTCCTTGAAAAAACATCCTGCCACCCGTCGCCCCAAACATAGCGAAATTACCTACTAGAACATTTTTCTTGATAATCCCATGGGATTTTGGTGATTTTATTATAATCATTCCACCACATGCCGCTTTTCCAACACCATCATTGCAGGTGCCTTCATGCTCTAAAATCATTCCATCATTACACAGCAGACCGTAAGATTGCCCAGCAGCTCCGAATGTCTTTATCTTGATTGCATCGGAATGCAAAAACTTTCTTCCTCTTACATCAACATATGCTCCTGATATCAATTTTTCTTTATATTCATAATTNAGCATACGCTCAATATCAATCGCAACCTGCCCGCCCACACTTTTATTGCAATTAGTAAGAGCATCTGCATGCGATATCGTGATTTGAAACTTGTTCTCTTCAAAAATATTTTGCTTAATATTTCTTATAAACTTGTCATCTAAGTAATAGCTGCTTTGCAGATAAATTGGGTTATCTACTCGATGTTCTTTGACATTGGCCAACATCGCTCTAACATCAAGCTGACCAACAGACGCTGGATGATCCAATAAATGTAGCAAATCAGACTTGCCTCGCGCCTCACGAAGTGATTCAAGTCCGAGATCTGACAGGATCTCCCTAACTTCATGTGCCACATTCAAAAAATACTGTGCTAACGCCCTAGGGTCACCATCAAAGACCTCGGGATTTGTCGTCAACCCCGCAGGACACTTAACATTGCAATTTTTCGCCATAACGCATTTGAGCATCATCAATGCTGTTGTCCCAAATTCGAAGCTATCCGCCCCCAATAATGCCGATTTAACAACATCTGAACCAGTTTGGTGTGCCCCAGAGCATCTCAGGACAACTTTTTCTCTGAGTCCATTTATTAAAAGAGCTTGATGAACCTCAGCTATTCCAATCTCCGCCGCCCTTCCAGTATATTTAAGAGAGGTCACCGATGCAGCTCCAGTACCTCCAGTATTNCCAGCAACATTAATAACATCCGCGCCTGCCTTAGCGACGCCTACTGCTATAGTTCCAATACCATACGACGAGACAAGCTTCACTATAACTCGCACTCTTGCAGCCTTCGCGTCATGAATTAACTGCGCCAAATCTTCAATAGAATAAGTATCATGGTGGGGTGGAGGAGAAATCAATTCTACTCCCGGAATACCACCTCGGGCAGCTGCGATTTCAACATTTACTTTCGCCGCTGGTAATTGACCACCCTCACCAGGTTTTGCTCCCTGACCTATCTTTATTTCAACTTCTTCAATCATCGGATCAGCAAGGTAACCCGCCCAGACGCCAAATCTACCAGATGCAAATTGCTTGATTTTTGATGCTCGAATTGTCCCGTATCGCGTAAAATGCTCTCCACCTTCCCCACAGTTCGACATACCGCCAACCATATTAATACCATGAGCCACAGCCTCGTGCGCCGATGCAACCAGTGCTCCATGACTCATTGCACCTGACGAGAGAGTTGGTGTTATTTCTGAAGCCGCCTGAACCTTGTCTACACAAATTTTTTCTGGCGCGCTCATCAGTCTGTCAAGATAACTCGCGGCATTCCCTGTAGCTTCAAATAAAATTGTATTATCCTGTATTCTCGACATCAGGATTTCAACGCCGAATCGATCAGCAAATGATATTCTCAAAGCGTTTAAACGCTGGTTATCTAAATCACTTTTATCTGGAAAGTTAAGCTTATAATTACCCTCTGCTATCTTTTTGCATGTAATCCCGCGAACTAAAAAATTGTTGTTTCCATAGCGATTAAATAACATCATCCTGTGACGAAATGCATCAGCTGAGTCTATTGAGCTGACATCAATTGGAAAAGCAAGGACATCGCGGAGGGCGGCNGGCCTTCTTGTTCGCTCTTCCATCATCATTTGANTGAATTTCCTGTAGCCTGGTGTAATCTTGAAGTTATCAATATTATCTTTGGATACATAATCAAAACTACTATTGGCATAACCCTCATCGGTTATGCCAAAAGCGCTCTCCATTCTATTTAGTGTCAATAAGCGAAACTGATCATTTAATTCATGATCGCTCTTTTTATCGATTCTTAAAGGCTCCTCTGTGAGATCAACAAAACCCCGAACAGCAGATACTCCGTANGAATGCCCAGCGCCCTCACTCCGCTCCTTAAACAGACCTAAAATCGGAATATCTTCAGCACCCTCGCATTCTGACGCTTTAAAATGCCAATCAGTCGCAGCCTGAGCCACCTGAGAAAAACCTACACCGCCACAAGGCGAGTGCATATTTGGAAAATAAATCGCAAGAACCTCATCGCTAGTGTCGAGGAAATTAGGTTCAAAGAATTCTCCACCACAATAACTTTCGACTGTGCATAAACCAACCTTTCCCATTGTTTTCATGAGCGCCTTTTCCGCCGCATAGGAAAATTTTTCAAATGCCTCGTCACTAGTTGAACNAAATTTTTCCTCAGCTCTCATCTGAATACTCATCGGGTAGACGGCAGATGCACCAAATCCGAGAACGCAAGCAATATGATGAGAGGATGAAATCTGCCCACTTTCTACGACGACTGATACTTTAAATCTTAATCCTGTCTCGATAAGTCTTTGATTTACAGCCGATACCATCAATATTAGAGGAATACACCCATTTTCTTTACTGACTTTCCTGTCACTAAGAATGACTATCCCTCCAATATCTCTTGAAAACCTTTCAACTTCATCGCATATATTGTCTATCGCACACCTAAGTTGATTTGCATTCGCATCGACATCATTGAAAACAGGATTAAATAAAATGGAAAAGACGGATACAGAGACATCTTTCTGATTTTTAATTAATGTACATTTCTCAGAGTTAAGAATCGGTGAATCAACGATTATTTGTTTGCTTGAGACATCAATATTTGCTGGCTTGGCTCCCAGGGCCACTCGCAAGGTCATTCCATCAGATTCTCGAATAGAATCTAAGGGCGGATTAGTTACCTGTGCAAACATTTGAGAGAAGTACTTCGCGAAACTTCCTTCGCTATCAGACAACGCATTAATAGCATTTCCGTAACCCATAGCAGACACCTTTTCAATACCAGTCTCTAACATAGGATCAATCATAAATTTGAAACTTTCTTGATTGTGAGAATATGCTACGTATCTTCCTGCTAACGTAAGATCTCCTGAATACTCCAAATCAATATTGTTATTTTTGTTTTCGAAATTAACCTCATTAAGATTTATTCTTGCCGAGTTTAAAAGTTCCGAATAATTTTTCTTTTTGGCTAGTCGAAGCAATGCATTAGTTGTGCGAACCACCTCTCCCCTAGTATGGTCATAATAAAGCATCCCGCCAGCTTCAATTCTACCCCTTGAAATCGTAGTTTCATTAATAAAATTTATTTGACCTGCCTCTGAGGTAACTGCGATGTGCGTGTCGGTCTCNATGGTTCTCAAAGGACGCAACCCAAGTCTGTCAAGCCGCGCACCAATGATGTTACCATCACCAAAGATGAGTGCGGCAGGCCCATCATTTTTTTCTTCATAGAGCGAGAAATACTCCAACATATCTCTCACATTATCATCCAATTTATTATCGTTTTCCCATGCAGGAGGCATCATTGATACAACAGCTGTCACAAGATCCATGTCATCTTCCATAATTCTGCTATGAAAGGTTTGATCCAAGCGACAACTATCAGACTGACCCTTAGGACGAATAATTTGATTTGATTTAGCCCTAGCAATCGCATTTTCAGATAGGCGGTTTTTTTTATCGGTATTAAGCTCGCCATTATGAGCAATCATTCTAAATGGCTGTGCCATCGATGGATGTGGATCAGTATTTGTAGAGAATCTTGTGTGAAAAAATAGCGTATTTATGCAATGATTTGGGTCACTGAGATCAGAAAAATATGGAATGATTTCGTGCGATGACAATCTTCCTTTCAATACTTGCATTTTTGAAGATAAAGACAATGGATATAAACCATCNAATTTTGNTTGCTGGTAAGCTTGTTTCTCTATCTCTAGCAATGCGTTGTAAGCTACTTTTTCAATATCGTCACCTAAATTGGGCTGGGATCGTTCAAATATCCACTGAACAACAGGTAATTGATAATGAATTGCGGCGGTGCTCAAAACCGAATTGTTTACTGGGATATCTCTGATAGCCAATACTTTGCATTCATGTTTCAACAGAGTTTCAGTTATAAAATTTTTGGCATTTTGGTGATGAGAAGAATTGTTTGGCATGAAAAAATTGCCAACTCCGAATTTCCCTAACGAGAGAGCCTTACCTACAATTGATTCAAAAAAATCTAATGATAAATCTATGGAGATGCCGGCTCCATCTCCAACACCTTCCGAGGAAACACCTCCTCTGTGAGGAACTGAACAAAGCGCCTCATTTCCCATCCTTATTAATTGATGAGTTTGTTTACTATCTTTTCTAGTAATAAAACCAACACCACAACTGCTTTTTTCTAGAGAAGCATCATATAGACCGTAGTGATCTTTTCCGTTCATTTATTCACCAAATCAAAAAGAGCATATATCTGAGTGCAAAACGCCTGGAGTTTTGAAAAGCACTTCAAAACATTCAGTTATCTTACGGTAAAAACGATAATTTAGGGTTAATTATCATGACAGTATGTTATCGCAATTTCGGTAACTTATGCAAAAGTAAGCAAACACGAACATCGCCTATGCATTCTAGAAAATTTTATCAAATAGACTTTTTGTTTCATTTTCCTCAATAAAGGCACTACCTATCGATCTCAATAAGATCAGACGAATATTTCCATCGATAACCTTTTTATCTCTTAGAGCATAACTAAAAAAGTCTTTTGGAAGCATTTCATCGGGCACAGAAACAGGTAAATCAAAATACCGAAAAAGATCTTCTAAACCATTGATTTCCTCATCGGAAATATTTCCAACAACCTTTGAAGCCCTCATGGCTAGAATCATTCCAATCGAAATTGCCTCTCCATGAAGAAGACCACAATAATTTTGGAAAGACTCAATTGCATGACCAAAAGTATGCCCAAAATTCAGTATAGCTCGGATATTTGTCTCTTTCTCATCCTCAGACACAATCTTCGCTTTAATTTTGCAAGACATTTCAATAGCCTCACTGATAGCAAGTGATTGCCGTTCCTTAATCGCCAGGCGATTTTTGAAAATCCAATTATAAAATTCTAAATTCTCAATCAAACCATATTTTATGATTTCTGCCACCCCTGCAGAAAATTGCCTTTGCGGCAGCGTCTCAAGAAAATCTAAATCTATAACCACTACTCGAGGTTGATGAAAAGCGCCAATCATGTTTTTACCAAGCGCATGATTAATGCCCGTCTTACCTCCAACTGAAGAGTCAACTTGTGCCAAAAGAGTTGTTGGTATCTGAATAAAATTAATACCACGTTGATAAGATGCTGCCGCAAATCCAGCAATATCACCAACCACACCACCTCCAAGTGCAATTAAAGTACTAGATCTATCATTCTTTTTTTCGATAAGTTTAGAATGAATAAGGGATAAGTTATCTATATTTTTTGACTTCTCACCACTTTCAATGACCATGGATTCAACGCTAGCAAATTTACTTAGAACCTTTCGAACTTGATCGAGGTAGATTGGCCCAACAATATCGTCGGTTACAATCATCACTTTGGAGCCTAAGATGAATTTTGAGAAATCGACCCGAGCTAATATACCTGAGCCAATAAAAATTGGATAAGTATCCTCAGGCAGCTCTACATTAAGGGAGGTAATAGCTTTGTGGTCCATACTTAGTCCCATATCATCTTTTTATTTCGTTAAGTTTGAAGTCGAGGCGCAATATGCTTTAACTAGGAAAATTCTTCAATCTTTTTTATTAAATCTGAAACAGATCTTTTTATAAGTAACCCGTTAGAAACGTATTTAATATCAGCAATCTGTTTGTACAAAGGATCCCTGATCTTAAAGATTTTAGATATGGTTTCTCTCCTGTTTCCCGACTTAAGTAACGGTCTCTTTTTGTCTCTCTTAAGTCGCTCAAAAAGACAACTTTCAGAGACATAAAGATATATGATTAGTCCAGTTCTTTTCATAATCTCACAATTTTCTTTTGAAAGAACCACCCCTCCACCCGTTGCAATTAAAGCTGGAGACTGATTTTGAGAAATCTTTTCGAGCAGCTTCGATTCACGAGTTCGAAAACCCGATTCACCCTCAACATCAAAAATCCATTGGATATCAGCTCCAGCAGCTTTAACTATCTCATTATCAATATCGAAGAAACAGCAATTAAGTGCTCTCGCTAAGTGTTTCCCAAGGGTGGTTTTTCCAGCTCCCATAGGACCTATCAAAAAGAAATGTTTCTTACCTGAAGTATTAAATGACATAAATTTTCCTTATCGAGCAAGATGCCAATTGCTCTGAAAAGATATCTTATAAATTTGTCGATTTATATCCCCAAAATCAGCGCCAAACANTTCGTTATGATGCAATTTCATATCAAAAAGTTTTCCATATAATCACAAAACTACAATTTGTATTAGTGAACATCTATAATTATACAAAAAATTAAGGCGCGAGTGGCGGTGAAAAAACGAGAGATAGGCAGGTCTTTGATAGCCAGTGCTCTGGTCCTTTTAGGCGGATTCTTAATTATATCCTCCAGTATCTTTATATATCTGAGTCCAAAACTTCCCTCAGTCGACGAACTTAAAGACGTTAAATTACAGATTCCATTAAAAGTGGTAACAAAAGATGGACTTGTTATTAAAGAATTTGGTCAGAAAAAGAGAACACCAGTAAATTTCGAAGATACACCAAAATATCTTATTGATGCTTTGTTAGCGGCAGAAGATGATAACTTCTTCGANCATAGTGGCATAGATTATCAAGGTCTCNTTAGATCNGCGATTCAAATCATGAGAGAAGGAAGAATAGTCGGAGGCGGGAGCACAATTACAATGCAAGTCGCAAGAAATTTCTTTCTCAATCGAAAGCAAGAATTTACAAGAAAATTTAATGAAATACTTTTAGCCCTAAGAATAGAAAATGAATTATCAAAAGATGAAATTTTATCTTTATATATCAATAAAATGTTTTTAGGAAAAACCGCATATGGCTTTGGTGCAGCTGCGCAAATCTATTATGGGAAAAACTTAAATCAACTATCACTTGCACAAATTGCCATGCTGGCTGGAATCCCAAAAGCTCCATCTACTCGAAATCCTATCACTAACTCGAATAAAGCAATCGAAAGAAGAAACTGGATATTAGGAAGAATGCTGAAACTTGGTAGCATAAATGAAACCGAATTCAATCAAGCAGTTAATGAGGAAGATGAGGCAAAATATTATGGATCTACCTCAGATGTCACCGCCGATTACGCAGCAGAAATGATTAGACAACGAGTTTTATCTGAATTTGGATTGAGTGCTTATACAAATGGATACATAGCTGTTGCTACCCTAAACTCCAATTTACAAAAGGCCGGAGTAAATGCATTAAAAAAAGGAGTTGATCAATACGATATAAGACATGGTTATAGAGGGGCAGAAATTAAGGAGATCCCAGAGAGCAATTGGGAGGAACAACTAAATATCTCATCAGTTGTAGGAAATCTAGAGCCCGCAATTATCACTAAAATATTCGAAGATCGATTAATCTTAAAAACAAAAACAAGTGAGGAAGAGATCCTGATTGCAAGCACATTAGCATCTTTACGCCTTTATATTAATGCCAGTACCTCCAAAAAGAATGAAGAGTCACTTGAAAGTATCTTTAACGTGGGCGATCTCATAAGAATAAANAGAGATGAAAATAATAATGTCTTGCTTGCTCAAATACCGAATATCCAAGCAGCCCTTGTAGCGGTTGCTCCCAAAGATGGAGCTATAAGAGCTTTAGTTGGTGGTTATGACTTTGAACAAAGCAGATTTAATAGAGTCACGCAGGCTACAAGGCAACCGGGNTCAAACTTCAAACCATTTATTTATGCGACGGCACTGGCGAATGAGTATACGCCAGCTTCAATTATCAATGATTCGCCTATAGTATTTGACGATACTGAATTGGAAGACACTTGGCGACCTGAAAATGATGGAGGTAAGTTTTATGGTCCCACACGATTGAGAGAGGCGCTCTACAGATCAAGAAATTTAGTTTCTATTCGACTTTTGAGACGTTTGGGTATAGACGAAACTTTACTTGGCCTCGAAAACCTTGGTTTTGATACATCTAGCATGCCTCATGATCTTTCATTAGCTCTCGGAAGTTATGCCCTAACACCGCTAGATATTGCTTCAGGTTACTCTATATTCGCTAACCGGGGGTTTCGAATTGAACCGTACATTCTTTATCAAGTTCTAGACAGAAATGGAAAAATTATTTTTCAGGCAAAACCAAAAGTCGCAGAGGATTTTGAGACCATTCCCAATTCTAAAAATTCAATCGGAAGTGACGACATTTCTAATATCAATATTGGAATTGACGAAAAGTTATCTAAATTGTTCGAGGATTTGGCTAAAAGCTCATCAGATAAACTCTCAANTGGGTTGGATTATGATGGTTACTTGGAGCAAGAAGGGTTTTTAANTGAAAAAGGTCAGAAAGCGGAGCGAGTTATAGACTCGAGAACTGCTTTTCTCATAGATTCAATCTTGAAAGACGTCATAAAATTTGGAACTGGAAGAAAAGCAAAGATTCTTGGGAGAGAAGATATAGCCGGCAAAACTGGAACAACAAACGGACCCAGAGATGCGTGGTTCTCAGGTTATTCTCCTAAGTTAGTTGCGACCGCTTGGGTTGGCTTTGATGATAACTCTCTGTTGGGTCGAAACGAGTATGGTGGGTCATCTGCACTACCAATTTGGATAGAATTCATGAAATCCGCTTTAAAAAATCAAACTGAAATTCTATTTAATCAACCTGAAGGAATCTCTCGAGTAAAAATTGATCCCGTTTCGGGTCTAAGAGTTCTGCCGAGTAATGAAGGCATCTTCGAGTTTTTTAAAACTGAAAATATACCGAAATTGAAATCTGCAACGTCCACATTCGTTGAAGATGAAACCAACTTATTACCTGACGACATTCTGTAATGAAAAACAAAATAATCGACTTTGATAGCTTAGAGACGATAATGCTAGATATGGATGGTACAATTCTAGATCTTCACTTTGATAATGAATTTTGGCTCAATCACTTACCCCAAAAATATGCTCTTAAAGAGGGTATAAGCTTCTTGGATTCAAAAACGATTCTGCAAAAAAAAATGAAAGCCAAGGAGGGCACTCTGGATTGGTATTCGACAGATTTTTGGTCGAACCACCTAAATCTGGATATTGTCAAGCTTAAAGAGGAGTTAGGGCATTTAATTTCAGAAAGACCGTTTGCAATAGAGTTCATAAACTTTCTGCGAGGTTTGGACAAGACGCTGTACATTGTCACAAATGCGCACCCCGATGTAATAAACCTAAAGTTAAAACATATTGATCTTGAGAAGCAAATGGACAAAATATTTTCTTCACATGAATTTTCACACCCAAAAGAATCGAGTGAATTTTGGAGAAACTTAGAAACACATGTAAGTTTTTGTAAATCGAATACACTCTTCATTGATGACTCATTGCCTGTCTTAAGAGCAGCTAGGGATTATGGCATTGAAAATACGCTTCATATCAACAAACCGGACAGCAATAAGCAAAAAAATTATACTGAAGAATTTATATCGATAAGCAATTTTAGTGAGTTAATGAGTAATAATGACCGACTCTCAGTTTGAAAGACTTCGATTAGATCAATGGCTATGGGCTGCGCGTTTCTTCAAAACACGCTCTATTTCAAAAGCTTCAATTAATGGTTCAAAAATAAGAGTTAATAATAAACCCTGTAAGCCAAGCAAAGAAGTTCAAGTGGGGGATATCATTCTAGTGAAAACCAAATCATTTACTAAAACAATTGTGGTAATGAAATTATCAAATCAACGCAGAGATGCAAACTTTGCATCTACTCTTTTCAAAGAGACTGATGACTCGATTGAAAACAGATTGAAAGAATCAGCTATCCGAAAAGCAGCTTCATACACACGTAATAATCCCGTGAAACCCAACAAAAAACAAAGACGTCAAATGGACTCGTTTTTATCGACACGGTTCTAAATAAGAAAATATTAAGAGAACCTTTTATTAACTCACAGAAAAAAATGTACTATAGAAATTATTTATAATGAATATTCTAAAAATCATATGCTTCATATTGGAATAGAGGTAAACACTTAAAAATAGATAAATTATCAATATAATCAATGATTAAGTAGAGACATATTACTAGAGCTTTAATTTAGCTTTAATGTTTGAAATTTAACTCTATACAACGAGTCCCATGACCAACATATCTAGTATTCAAAAGCTATGAAATAATCGAAACATGGTCGAAGGTTAAACATGAAAAGTGTAATCGAAAAAAAGTTCCCGCAAAAGCTTGAAGAGGTTTCGAAGGTATCTCGCTCAGAGTCGAATAATCATAGTCAAATTTTTGTCAATCTATCTCGGGAAAATCTTATTGAAGAAGCTCTAAAAAGAGAAGAAGGATACCTTCTTGAAAGCGGTGCATTTGCTACGTTTTCGGGGAAGAGGACGGGGAGATCACCTAAAGATAGATACATAGTCAACGAACCGACCTCTTCAAGTGAAATCGATTGGAACGGAATAAACATACCGATTGAGAAAACTGTTTTTGATAAACTTTGGTCATCTGTAAGTTCATACTTACATAAAAAAGATAGATTTGTATCTTACTTGCATGTTGGTGCAAGCAGTGCGCATTACATTCCATTTAAAATTACAACTGAAACGGCTTGGCATAGTCTGTTCAGCTTAAATATGTTTATAAAACCGTATAGATACAATGAAAGCGATTTTCTCGAATGGGAGATACTTCACTCTGCGAGCTATATTTGCGATCCTGACAATGATGGTACTAACAGCGAAGCCGCTGCAATTATCGATTTTTCATCCAAAAGAATTCTGCTAGCTGGACTTCAGTACGCAGGTGAAATTAAGAAAGCAATGTTTTCTGTACAAAATTTTCTCTTGCCTACTAAAAGAATAATGCCAATGCACTGTGCAGCCAACACAGATAAAAACGGTAAAACTGCGCTCTTTTTTGGACTATCGGGAACTGGTAAAACAACGCTCTCTGCGGATCCAAAGCGACTCCTAATTGGCGATGATGAGCATGCGTGGGGTCCAGGAGCGGTATTTAATATGGAAGGTGGGTGTTACGCTAAAACAAATAACCTAAGCAAGGCAAATGAGCCATTAATTTGGGGTGCTATTAAGCAGGGGTCGATTTTGGAAAATGTAAAAATCGACAAGGTTTTAAGAAAACCAATATTCAATGATACGTCTATAACTGAAAATGGAAGATGCAGTTATCCTTTAAGTCATATTGAGGGAAGGTCCTCTGAAAATTATGGTAATGAGCCAAAACACATTATATTCCTTACTTGCGACATAACAGGAATACTGCCGCCTGTGTCAGTACTTACTAAAGAGGCCGCGGCTTATCATTTTATCAGTGGATATACTGCGAAAATGGGTTCTACTGAGACTGGCAATAATAACGGTATAGAACAGATTTTCTCGGCATGCTTTGGTGCGCCATTTATGCCAAGGCGAGCAAATGAATATGCTAACCTTTTTATTGATCGTGTAAGTGCGTTTGACTCTAACGTTTATCTCGTTAATACAGGTTGGACCGGAGGATCTTTGGGAGAAGGTAAGCGCTTCCCAATTCCAACTACACGAGCAGTTATCAGAGCGATCATAAATGATGAATTGATTAATGCGGAAACAGAGAATTTGGANATANTAAACNTAAANNTTCCAAAGTCAGTTANAGGNGTAGNGTCNGCNTANNTAAATCCTATTAAATGTTGGCAGGATAANGANNAATATATGCGTNGCGCTAAAAACTTAACTCAGCTNTTCAAAGANAANATGAAGCGGTTTGATATATCNGATTCTATCGTCAANGCAGGCCCTTAATTAAATAGGAANTTGCAGCTTCCTGACAAACTGCTCAATGCTCTAACTNGGAACAAATTATAGTCTTGCCAAATAATTAGAAAGACGCGTTTCNTTCATCATAAACGANTCTTTGTGATCAGCCNCTAAAGTCTCTATTTCCTNTTTNTTTATTGCTTCCCCTACTTGAATAACACCAACCATAGCCATCATTGCATGTGGGTCACATTGATATACNTATATACCATCAACGTCCAAAGTGATACTGATATCTTGATTCATAGANCCTGCCCAGGACTTTGCACCTTCGGGGATCATCCCTTGGATACTTGCCGAATTATGTGACAAGTCAACAGCCTTAAAATGTATGGTATCTCCAACCGAGACTTTTAATACTGCAGGCTCAAAAACCATGGCCCCATCGTCGCCATTGTTTAACATATTCACGGTATGTTCACGGCCGGGAGAGANCTCCACCTTTTGAACATCCATAATTGGCATATCCATATCAGAACTCGGAATATCGCCAGCCATAATAATCTGGCCTACTGGCGCAATTCGCTCAGCTATCTGTTTTTTTTGCTCCTCATTAGGACCAAAATCTTCATTACTAAGCCCACAAGCAGTCAAATGAAAAATTAAGATCAATAAGCAGCTGTTTCTTATCAAAGAACACATAAGGCTTCCTAAAAACGTTTAAATAATTGAAGNNCCTAGTATACAGGAAAAGTTTTACTCTTTCGCCATCCGGCATGCAATTTTTCGAATTATGACAAAGGTTTTAAACCAATTGATTCTCGGATCTTTTTGATACGATTCTGCGCTAGCGGTCTCGCTTTATTCGCACCCTCTTTTANTATTTCTTCAATATCCTCTGGCTTATTTAACAACTGAAGATAGGTATCCCTTGCCTCGATCAAACTACCATTTATTAGATGAAATAGTTTCTGCTTAGCATCGCCCCAACCTATACCATCTTTAAAAGCTAATCTCATAAATTCGGTGTCTTCCTCAGTTGCAAAAGCACTCCAAATTTCAAATATTATCGAATCGTTAGGATCCTTTGATTCCCCAGGCTCGAGTAAGTTTGTTTTTATTTTGTTGATATATTTCTTCAATTGACTTTCAGTACAAAACAAGGGGATTGTATTNTCGTAACTTTTACTCATTTTCCTGCCATCTAGTCCCGTCAAAACTGAAGTTTTCTGGTCTATCTGTGCATTTGGCAATTCAAAAGTTTTACCATAGAGATGGTTAAACCGCTGCGCAATATCTCTAGCCATTTCGATGTGTTGAACCTGATCTTTTCCAACCGGAACAACCTCTGCGTTAAACATCAAAATATCAGCTGCCATTAACACTGGATAACCAAATAANCCCATCGAAATACCAGCATCCTCATCTTCTTTTATTGCTAAATTTTGCTGTACAGCGCTCTTGTAGGCGTGGGCTCGATTTAAAAGACCCTTTGCTGCGATAGTATTCAAAATCCATGAGAGCTCAGTTATTTCAGGAATATCAGATTGTCGGTAAAACGTAACCTGAGTTGGATCGAGACCGAGCGCAATCCAAGCAGACGCAATCTCTAGGGTTGACTGGGCAATTCGCTTACTATCTTTGGTTTTAACAATCGCATGATAATCTGCAAGAAAAAAAAATGAATTATTATTCTCTTTTTTACTTGCATCAATGGCTGGCTTGATTGCTCCAACATAGTTACCTAAATGAGGAGATCCTGAAGTGGTTATGCCAGTTAATACAATTGGTCTTTTCATGCTNCTTCACCCTAAAAATATAATTGATATCGATTTATTGCTCGATTGAAAAAAACTTACCTAACGCTTTATAGAGATACAGCGGATCTCTTGCACCAATAATTTCTCTACATGAATGCATTGCAAGTTGACTTATTCCAATNTCTATTGNTCGNACACCAATTTTACCAGCTGTCAACGGTCCTATCGTNCTTCCACATGGCATATCATTCCGTGATACAAAGGATTGGACAGCAATATTCTCTACTTCACATAAATCTTTAAAGAATGCTGCTGAAAAACCATCGGTAGCGTATCTTTGTTTAGCGTTATATTTTATCACTATGCCACGATTCAATAAGGGCCTGTGATTAGGATCATGCTTATCGGAAAAATTTGGATGAACCGCATGGGCATTATCACAAGATAAGACCATTGATCTTGCCTTAACNACTTCCTCATCGCAGTCAATCCACGACTTACACAATCGTCTGATGATACTTTCAAGAAATGGCCCATCTGCTCCAGTGGTCGAGAGACTTCCCACCTCCTCATGATCATTCAATACAACCATNCTCAGCTTTCCATGCGATGAGCCTAACAGCGCTTCTATTCCTGCGTAACAACTTACTAAATTGTCAAGACACCTAGAGGCGATAAACTCATTGCTCAAACCAATAACAGAAGCTGGTTGTGTATCGTATAAGTACAAATCATGCGCAAGCAAACTATCTTCAAGATCCATAAACTGACTTTTCAACAATTCTTCTAAAGAAGGTCCAGTCAAATCATCAGATAGATTTTCTTGAGACAATATCGGTAAAATATCAGTTTGAGCGTTAATGGGGCTGTTTCCATTAGCATCTCTGTTGAGGTGGATAGCCAAACTGGGGATAAATCCGATGGGGTTCTCGAAATCTACCAGTCTCTCGGAAAGCTCTCCAGTTTTGTCTCTAACAAATATTCTACCCGAAATCGAGAGATCTCTATCAAACCATGGCTTTAAAAGAGCTCCTCCGTATACCTCAACCCCCAGCTGAATATACCCCGAATTTCTAATAATTGGATTTGGTTTTAACATCAANGATGGACTATCGGTGTGAGCACCAACGATACTTANNCCNGTCTCCTGCGGTGATATTTCTCCATTAACAAATCCTATTATTGAAGAGTTATTCCTTACAACGAAATATTTGCCACCCTTTTCAAGAGACCAANTATCNCGTTCCTCGAGNCTCATAAATCCATTTTNTGTAAGTAGCTTNGTTATTTCNGAGACTGCATGATACTTTGAGACTGACGCATCTAAAAAGTCAANTAGCTTTTGATTAAATTGAACATGCTCACTCATCTGTAAGTTCCTAATGTAAAATTCATATGATTCAAGAANAAAAANTTTTAGTTGCTACTTAGCCTTTTGATTAAACTTGAGGTATCTAGCTTGCCTCCTCCCATATTATCTAGATCTAAGTAGTATTCTAGGACCTTTTGAGTAATGGGTAGTGGGCTATCATTCCTTATACTTTCTTCGATCGCATAGTCTAAATCCTTCCGCATCCATTTAACAGCGAAACCAAAATCAAACATATTTTTAGACATAGTTAATGCTCTATTGTCCATTTGCCAAGATTGAGCAGCACCTTGAGATATTATTTCTATGACTTGATCCACTTTTAATCCCGCATTAATCGCGAAGTTAATTCCCTCGGACAAACTTTGAATCAAACCTGCAATACATATTTGATTGACCATTTTACAGAGCTGTCCACTGCCAACTGGACCCATAAGGGATATTCTTGAACTATAACTTTTCATAACTGGTTTAACGCTCATGAAGCTTTCTTTAGAGCCTCCACACATGATAGCCAGCTTTCCATCAATCGCTCCTTTTTCCCCCCCTGAGACAGGTGCATCAAGGAAACTGCAGCCCAAATTATCAGCTATTCTCTCTAATTCACGTGATAATTTAGCCGAGGTAGTAGTGTGATCTACGACTAATGCACCTGGCTTTATTGAATTAAATATTCCCTTAGATCCTGATGTCACATCAAGCACATCCTCATCACGTCCTACGCAAATGAATATAACATCACAGTGTNTTGCGAGATCCAATGGGGTAGCATGAGCTGTACCGTCAAATTCCTTTATCCATTTCTCCGATACTTTACAATTTCTATTAAAAACTGACACTTTGAAGTCTGCTTTCGATATCCAACCAGCCATGGCATATCCCATAGTGCCAAGGCCCACAAAACCGATCTGTTTGTTTTTAAGTCTTTTTATGGATGTCTGTTTTTTTGCCATGCATCCGCCTCTCTAAGATACNATAATTCTAAATCTTTGANGTCCTCAGATAACCCAATATGATGACGATACTCTGTCACTCGAATTAAGTCCTGTGCACGAGAATGGACTTCAAATGTGTTTTCAAAATCAATCTTAAATTTGGAAAAATATGATAGATTGTCGACAAGNATAAGTTCAGGCTTTAATGAGAGAATAAGATGNTCAACTCGACTAATTTCAATTAGTCTATCTTTTANAATAGTCTCTGCCTCCAGACCACTTACACGATAGTGTCCAAAATTAAGATGACCCATTTTCGCATCAGTTACTACTNCAATTGATTTTTTAATATTTTCACAAGTGTTAGNAAGATTCGATTGACTGNANAAAGAATGGATCATTCCCTCTAATGAGCTAATCGGAACTACCGGGATTTTATTTGAATATGCAAGACCTTGAGTGATCGCAAATCCTATTCGCAAACCGGTAAATGAGCCTGGGCCGATTGAAATACCAATAGTATTTATGTCTTTGACTTGTATGCCTGCGTCATTTAAAAGCTCTGATATATATGGTAACAAGACTTTTCCGTGAGNCCGTGGTTCTGCAAGTATCTTATGTTTTTCTATAATCGGTGTCTTTATTGCCACAGAGCATGTAAGACCTGATGTTTCAATCGTAAGTGTATTGGTCATAATTGCTCACAATTAATGCAAACTCAGAATAAGCTGAGTTAGATATTAACAAATGATTTTTAGAAGTTGCTCTCGAACATTTTCCATATTTACAGATCCATCGACACTTTCAAATCTCACATCACCCACGCTTCTAATATGCTGATAAAAAGATACTAATGGCTTAGTTTGAGCTCTGTACACGCCCAGTCTTTTACGTACAGTGGTCTCTAAATCATCGGGTCTTTGCACCAGGGGCTCACCTGTTATGTCGTCAGTATTTAGGGTTTTAGGAGGATTATTTGTAATATGGTAAACCCTACCTGATGCCTCATGAACTCGTCTTCCCGACAACCGAGAAATAATTTCTTCATCACTCACATTAAGCTCTATCACGAGATCGATGGCTATTTTTGCTTCCATCAACGACTCAGCTTGAGGAATAGTCCTTGGAAAGCCATCTAGCAGAAAACCATTCTTACAGTCATCTTTTTCTAAGCGGCCTTTAACTATTGAGACGATCAAATCATCAGAAACTAGACCTCCCGAGTCCATAATCCTTTTGACCTTCATTCCTAAATCCGATGCTTCTTTTACCTCTGATCGCAAAATGTCACCGGTAGAAATTTGAGGGATGCCCAGGGAACGCGTCACAAACTGAGCCTGCGTTCCTTTGCCTGCACCTGGTGGGCCTAATAGAATTAATCTCATACTTTTCTCGTCACTTATACTTCGCGGAAATGAACAATACACCTAATAAAGCCGCTTAACAAGCTAGCAAACTGGTTGCCCTAGCTGTAATAATCCTCATTTTTCTTTGCGTTATCCCATAAAGCATTCAACTTTTCTGCACTCATCGCCTTCAATTTACCGAAATCCGCTAAACTCTCGATATATTTCACCCGGTTTGAAAATTTCTCATTTGATTGTCTCAAAGATTTCTCGGGATCCACAGATAATTTTCTTGCTAAATTTACACATGAAAATAACAAATCTCCAAGTTCCATCGATATGCTTTTGCTATCACTGAACTCGATTTCACTTTTGAGTTCATCCAATTCCTCTGATATTTTGTTGAGGACATTCTCACTATTACTCCAATCCAGCCCCAAAAGGCTCGCTCTTTTTTGTAATTTTCCAGCTCTCATTAACGCTGGCATTGCATTAGGGACGTCATCAAGTACACTTTGAAGCCCACTTTCTTGTCTTTTTTTAATCTTTTTTCGCTCCCAATCGTCCATTAATTTCGAGCTAGGTATCTTATTCTGACCAGAAGGTATTGCAGTTAATGATCCGTTTGGAAAAACATGGGGGTGACGGTCAATTAATTTCTTAGTGAGTCCATCTACTACTTTATCAAAATCAAAAAGACCTCTCTCTTGTCCAATCTGTGCAAGAAAAATAATCTGAAAAAGTAAATCACCGAGTTCCTCTTTAAGACCAATGAAATTTTTACTAGATATAGCATCTATAACCTCATAAACCTCTTCAAGAAGATAGTCTTGCAATGATTCAAAATTCTGTTGGGTATCCCATGGGCAGCCCGTCTGAGGATCTCTCAGGCGTTCCACTACATATTTGAGATCATCTAAAACATAATTTGAAGACATATTCACTCCTCGACTCATAAATCGCTCTAATCGGTCATTATCGCAAAGGCGACGGAGTATTTTTTCTCATCAGATAATGATAAAAATATATCTTTACCACTTTTTTTGTCAAAAATCGCTTTTGCTACGCCGGATAGTCTCACCAGAGGTGCTCCAAAGTCATTATGAGATACTTCAAAATCTAAAAAGCTAACGCCACCAGAAATTCCTGTCCCTAACGCTTTTGATAATGCCTCTTTTGAGGCAAAACGCTTTGATAAAAAATATACTTTTTCTGACTTTTTATATTCTTGCTTCTCGTTGGCAGTCAAAATTCTATCTACGAATCTATCACCAGCTTTTTTTAAAGTCGTTTCGATTCTTGAGATCTCCACAATATCTGTGCCAATTCCTATAATCACTTAATACTCCGAACATTTGACACATTATTTCTTATACCTTCCAGATATTGTCTGTATAACTCACGACTATTCATTTGTTTTCCTTCCAAGTAAAAATCAAATACTCCCCTCAATAAACGTCTGGCCGCTCTATCTATTAGCAAATCATTAAACTCATTGTTGTATATTCCTAAAAGCTCTTCACCAGAGAAAAAATTACCTTCTTCAGATCGATTTAAGATGGAGGTCACACCAAGCCCAAAAATATATTTATAATTTTTTGACATCACAACGGGCTGTCCTGATTCATACTCAGAGTCAAGAACCAACCCATAACCCAGTTCGTCAAGCATCAAGAGCTCGAATCGCCTCAAAATAGGACTATAACTATTCCCAGAGTGCAATAATTTAAGCAACTCATGGTATTTCACATAGATTTTGGCGCATGGATCGTAATCGGCAAGAAAATGAAATAGTAACTCGTTGAGGTAAAGACCAACAAACAACCGCTCACCTCCAAAATGTACTGCATCTCCAATTTCTTCAGATGAAGATATTACTTTTAGCTCGCCTTTCCCTCGCAACAAAAATTGATATTCCATGAACAGCGACAATTTACCAGATATCTTCTTCCGCGAAGAGGATCGATAACCTTTTGCAATACATTTGATACGTCCATGATCCTTAGAGAAGACGTCAACCAAAAAGCTCGTTTCTTTGTAAGGACGTGTATGTAAGATGAAACCGTCTGACTCAATTTGCATACTTTTCAAGTATCATTGGAGATTAAAATTTTTTAACATATCATCGCTGTTTGACCAACCATTGCGTACCTTTACCCAAATTTTCAACATAACCTTTTCTTGTATTAAGTTTTCGATATCTGACCTTGCTGCCTCACCGATTTTTTTTAATTTCTGACCCTTATCTCCAATAATAATTTTTTTTTGTCCTCGACGCTCAACAAAAATGCAGGCATCAATAAAAGTAATATTTTCTTTTACCTCAAAGCGATCAATATCAACTGAGGTTTGGTAAGGTAATTCATGGCCGAGTTGTCTAATTACTTTTTCTCTTACAATTTCAGCGCAAAAAAAGCGTTCACTTTTATCGGTTATCTGATCAGGGGAGAAAAAATGTGATTGTTGGGGTAAACATTCAACTATTTCGTTTTCTAACTCTGCGAGATATTGATTTTTTAATGCAGAAACAGGAACTATCAAAACCTTCTCAAACATCTGCTTTATTCTTCTCATATGAGGTAAGAGAAGATTTTTATCCTTAATTAGATCTAACTTATTAACAACGCAGATTATTGGTCTCGATATATTCCTTAAATGCTCGACGACGTAATCATCTCTTGCATCCCAATCAAGTCTATCAACAACAAATAGGATTACGTCGGCATCCAAAATAGTATTTTTAGCAGATTTATTCATGATTTTATTTAACTTACTTGCCTGGTCCTTATGCATACCGGGAGTATCAATAAAAACAAGTTGAGAATTTCTAATATTCTTAATACCTAAAATATTATGCCTAGATGTCTGAGGCTTGCGCGAAGTAATGCATAATTTCTGCCCAATAATGTGATTTAAAAGCGTCGATTTTCCAGCATTCGGCCTGCCAACTATACCCACATAACCACATTTATCTGGAGATTCTTGTTTCGTTAAATTACTCATTTAATGGTCTAGACTCCGAGCTCTTTGAGAATTTTAGACGCTACCAGTTGTTCTGCAGCTTTCCTACTTGATGCTTTATCGCGACCAGTAATCTCAAATTCATCCAAAACACACTCTATAAAAAATATCTTAGAATGAGGATTACCCTCCGTGGCAGATAAAGTATAGATTGGTGGAGCGTGTCCTCTTTTCTGAAGCCATTCCTGCAACCTAGTTTTTGAGTCTTTTTTATTTTTCCTCGATAATGCGTCTCTTATAAGCGGGTTAAACCACTCCATAATACATTTTTCAGTTATATCAATATTTGAATCCAAAAAGATTGCTCCAATCAAAGCCTCTACAGTATCACCTAAAATAGACTCTCTTAAATATCCTCCACTTTTTCTTTCACCGGTTCCGAGTATTAGGTAGTTGCCCAGACTAAGCTTATTCGCCACACCAGCAAGGGCCTTTCCACATACGACCGCCGAGCGTAATTTACTTAAATCTCCCTCATCAATATTTTTGGAACTTTTAAAAATGTGATTGGTTATAATTAACCCTAAAACCGAATCTCCTAAAAACTCCAAACGTTCATTATTCGCCCCATCAATACTTCGATGTGACAAAGCGAGTGTAAGCAAGGAGGTGTCACGAAAGCTATACCCAATTATTTTTTCGAGTTCTGATTGATCCCGCATCAGTTGGTTCCTGATTTTGAAAAACAAATTTTCATTAAATCAACAAAAGGCTCCCTATTGGATAGATCCTGCTCGATGGAAGCTAGGCAAGCTCAAAAATTTGTCCCAAAACATGCACCTAGCAAAAGCCTTACCTACTATCCTGTCACTGGGTACTGGTCCCCAAATTCTGCTATCACTAGAATT
>PALW01000001.1 GCA_002710745.1 Porticoccaceae bacterium | reverse complement strand
CAGCAAAAAAATATGCTGCCAAAACCATGATCACAATACTCATTAAGATGAGAGGTGTCCTTAGTTTACTCCTTGAAACCACAATAGAGCGTTTTTCAATATTTATTTTTGAAGTCATAACTTTTAGAGCCTAAAAAGCAGAGAACTTGTGCTCGCCCACATAATTTTTAATTGAAGCCCCATCATAACTATTAGATATCATGAAGTTCAAAACTTTATTAAAAACATTTACTTTTCTATTAGGTCATTTTACCTATCGACAAAAAGACAAAAAAGCAAAGAGCTTAGTTTCAATTAAATAACAACTAAAAGAGCTTAGTTTCAATTAAATAACAACTAATAGATAAATCAAAGTGGCTCTGTGTTTAGTCACTGCTATTTGCAAAACTTTAATAAAAAACAGGTTTGCTGTCGTATACTTACTAACTAGAAGAAAATATTAAAAAAAAGCTTATATGTTAAAACATATGAGTGTAAATCTGATGAGCTTATAGTTATGTATCTTTGGTTAGTCGCGCTGCATTTAATTTCAATTGTCTGTTGGTTTGCAGCTCTTTTTTATTTGCCTAGACTATTTGTCTATCATGCTTTGTCTGATGACAAAATAAGTATCGACCGGTTTGTCTTAATGGAACGTAAGCTCTATTACTTTATTGCAAATCCGGCCATGTTTGGCACCCTCGGTTTTGGTATCTGGTTATTTTTATTGTCCCCAACTTTCTATCTGCAGCAAGGTTGGTTCGTCGTTAAAATGGTGTTGGCCTTACTCCTAATTGGTTATCATCATATCTGCCTTCGTTACATGAAAAAATTAACTGCCAACAATAAGCTAAAAACTGATAAATTTTTTAGAGTTTTTAATGAAATTCCAGTCGTATTTCTCATAATGATAATCATTCTGGCAATCGTAAAGCCATTCTGATTTTTAACTTAACAAAGATTTAAATACGAGAATAAGCAAATGAACATTAATGCCATACGAAGAGAAAATATATCGAAAAAATTGTTTGACTCTGCACAGAAATACATTCCTGGCGGCGTCAATTCACCTGTCAGAGCTTTCAAAGCAGTCGGAGGCACCCCAGTTTTTTTCGAAAAAGCTAAAGGCGCTTATCTTTTTGATGCAGACGGCAACCGGTATATAGATTACATAATGTCGTGGGGGCCTATGTTGCTAGGTCATGGAAATAAAATCGTTACTGATGCGATAAAAGAACAGATTGATAAAGCACTGACATTTGGAGCACCAACAGAGTTAGAGCTGCAGTTAGCACAAAAATTATGCTCCATTGTCCCAGGCATGGAAATGATAAGAATGGTTAACTCAGGAACAGAAGCAACAATGAGTGCAATTCGACTGGCTCGAGCATATACCGCGAGAGATAAAATTATTAAATTTGAAGGATGCTATCATGGCCATTCAGATTCGCTGCTCGTAAAAGCTGGATCTGGGGCATTAACAATGGGGGAACCCAGCTCTCCGGGAGTGCCAAAATGTCTGGCAGAGCACACCATTACACTACCTTATAATGATATCGAGAGAGTCAATAAGCTTTTCGCAAATATTGGATCAGAAATTGCGGCGATTATAGTTGAGCCTGTAGTGGGAAATATGAATTGTGTGCCACCAATACCTGGATTCTTAGAAGCATTAAGAAAATGTTGCACTGAAAACAAGGCACTTTTGATAGCAGACGAAGTAATGACCGGTTTTAGGGTGAGTCCCCGAGGTGCGATGGCCCACTATAAAGTCGATCCAGATATCATTTGCCTTGGGAAAGTAATTGGGGGGGGGTTGCCAGTAGGAGCATTTGGAGGCAAAAAGCATATTATGGAACTTGTTTCTCCTCAGGGATCAGTATATCAAGCGGGCACTCTCTCAGGCAATCCAGTAGCGATGGCATGTGGTCTTGCTACTATAAATCTGATCGGAAATGACAACTTTTTGGATCCAGTTATAAAAATAACAGAAATGCTATGCGAGGGATTAGAGGTCTCAGCTAGGAATCACAATATCGACCTTACAACAAACTCTGCAGGAACAATGTGGGGCTTCTTTTTCTCAAAGGAAGATAAAATCACCTCATATGATCAAGTGATTGCGTGTGATACTGAGAGATTCAAAAGGTTCTATCATGGAATGTTAATGAAAGGCATTTATTTCGCTCCGGCATCTTTTGAAGCTGGATTTTTGTCGTCCGCTCATACTCTCGAGGATATAAACTATACAATTGAGGCCGCCGATGAGGTTTTCTCAACGCTTTAGTGGCAGCATATCGGAGAGACGAAAATTTAGTTTATAATGACCGTCCTGCGAAAAGGAAATGAGATTAATGAGCAATACAACATACAATCGAGGTTTGTTTCCAAAAACGAGGATGAGAAGAAATAGAAAATCAGCTTCGTTAAGAGGTTTAGTTCAGGAAAATAATTTATCAACCTCCAGTCTAATTCAGCCGCTCTTTGTGATGGAAGGNAATAAAAAAAGCGAGTCAATANATGCGATGCCAGGGATCAAAAGACTATCANCTGATCTTATACTTAGGGAAGCTGAAATTCTCTTTAACTTNGGTATTCCTGCTTTGGCNATTTTCCCAGCAGTAGAAAAAAGCAAAAAAAANCTCCTCGGTGACGAAGCGCACAACCCAAAAGGCCTTATTCAGCAAACTATTGAATTGGTAAAAAAGNATATCCCAGATCTCGCACTGATAACTGATGTTGCCCTAGACCCATATACAGTTCATGGGCATGATGGAGTCCTANATCAAAATGGCTTAATCGATAATGACAAAACCAATAAGATTCTTATCAAGCAAGCACTATCGCATGCTGAGGCAGGCGCAGACATTGTAGGTCCGTCGGATATGATGGATGGAAGAATTCTTGAATTACGTGAGGCTTTTGAAAAAAATCAGTTCNAAGATACTGGAATAATGGCTTATTCAGCNAAATATGCATCAAACTANTACGGNCCATTCAGAAGCGCTATTGGAACGAATCAAAGTTCAGTAGAAATTGATAAATCATCCTATCAAATGGATTTCCATAATTCTGATGAAGCACTTCATGAATCCGCACTCGATCTNAAGGAAGGNGCTGATATTTTGTTGATTAAGCCAGGCATGCCCTATCTGGACATAATTAGTAAAGTAAAAGAAANGTTTAAAGTGCCAACTTTCGCTTATCAAGTAAGCGGCGAATATTCAATGCATTGTCTTGCAATCAAAGAAAAGATCTTTGANAAAGACGCTATCATTTTAGAATCGCTTACTGCTTTCAAACGAGCTGGAGCCGATGCAATTTTGACTTATTTTGCTAAAGACGCAGCACAAATAATAACAAAAACNNCAAAATAGCTACTNCAGGCAATAAAATTATAAGCGCTAAATTAGTTAGTAAGTTTCGATGAAAAATCAGAATAAACTTCTTCATGAAATCAATCAAAAAATAATAACTTGCAAAGGTAACTACCTATTAATTGCCGACGAAAACTGGACCATCTTCGATTGGAGTACATTTGCAAACTGCAAATCTGAGGGATCTTTAGTAGTCTCCAACCGTTACGATATTTATCAAAAAGCTTTAAAGGAAAATCTAAATTGTAACTTTAGTGATTTTGATTTTAGATCATTGAAGGCCCACTCATTCGAAAATATCTTTTTCCGTATATCGAAAGAGAAACTTGTTAATTTGCATATAATTCAAGAATCGATAAGACTTTTAACCGANATGGGTAAATTGTTTTTAGTTGGACAAAAAAACGAAGGCATTAAAAACTTATCCTTNAAAGCTTCCCAAATTTTAAAAGGCCAATTAAATTACAAAAAGAACGAGTCTGTTTACACTGGCGAAATCGAACTCGCAAAAAGCAATCATTTCAGCACTTCTGTTAACAGCTATTTTAATCTGGTTCCAGTTACAAAAGTCTTAGAGNTAGAGCTGGTTAGTAAGCCAGGAATTTTTGGTTGGGATAAAATTGATAAAGGGAGTGAACTATTAATAAAGTCTGTTCCAATTTTCCTNTCGCATTTTAAACAACAACCAAAGAGCTTGCTTGATTTTGGATGTGGATATGGATTTCTTGCGAGTCATGCAAAACAGTTTAATTTCATGCATGTCACAGCAACTGATAATAATGCAGGCGCACTTATTGCTGCCGCAAAAAACTTGNCTGCAACTCAACCCGATTGTCAAGTAATCGCATCAAATGCAGGAGACTCACTGTCTGAAAAATTTGATGCAATTTGGTCCAATCCACCATTTCACGAGGGATTTGCAACTTCGAAAGAAATCTTAGAAAGATTCCTCGAATCTAGCAGCAAGCTCCTTAAAAGAAATGGAGCAGCTCTCTTTGTGGTGAATAGCTTTATTCCAATCGAAAGAATCGCGAGCTCATATTTTCAGAAAATAAAAATTTTNAGCANGAATAAGTCTTACAAAGTAGTAATGCTNACTAACTAGCAATATTCAACCCGGTTTTCTTTTACCGCGCACACCAATCCCAAAATTTANAACAGCTCTTCGAAGAGTNGGAATAGAATCAAAGCCCAAAAGACTTACAGAGCGGACAANTCGAGCGAGAGGATTATCTCTTTCAAAAGCTNACTTCAAGCTATCTCCAAAACCGGCAGTTAAGTTCTGATCAAAAGTCTGCTCATTCAAGTAATCTTGAAGCACCTCAAAGCTCCCAATAGACTTCCCATATTCTCTCGAATTTATTATGACTGAAGATAATTTTTGTGCATCGCGCAAAGATAAATTAAATCCTTGAGCTGCAATTGGGTAAATACTGTGAGCAGAATTCCCCATGATCACAATATTATGTCTAATTTGCTCAGTNGCTTGCTGTCTATGAATCGGNAATCTCAAACGCTTATCTAGTTTTTTAAAAATGCCTGCTCGAGCACCAAAAACTTGTTGCGAAACTTTCAAAAACTCTTTATCNGAAAGTTCACTATATTCATCTGACAAATGCTTCGGGAGCACCCAAATAAACTCACTTCTATAATCGTTATTTAAAGCTGGGATCGGCAGAAGCGCCATATGACCATCTTTTGAAAATCTCTGATAAGCAACATTTAAATGGGGTTTACTAAGGGAAATATTGGTAAAGATAGCCTCTTGGGCTGGNGACTGATTNTCAGAATCTATCCCCAATAAATCTGAGGATTCTGAATTCAAGCCATCTGTTACTATCANCAATNCCGCCGATAAAGTTTTNCTCTCAAATTTATTATTNACTCTAAAGCAAATCTCGACANGATCTTTNTTACACGAGATCCCTTCTAAATTTGAATCATATTGAAAATNAATTTTGGTNTTTTTAACCTTTCGATAGAGGCTACTNGANAAAATTGTGTTNNCCANATTATATCCNAGAACTTCTTCACCTATCTCAGAAGCTGACAATACCACTGAGCCAAAGTCTCCCTTACTGCTNACATGCACCTTTTCAATTATAGCTGCGTCTTTTTNTATATTTCCCCAAANACCAAGAGCTTCTAAAATTTTTTTACTGGATAATGAAAGAGCGATTGACTTGACNCCTTGATATAGATCTTCGCTTTCAGGCGAAGAATTAAAACTATCCTCCCGCTTATTATCGATGAGCAAAATATTTTCAAATTTTCGACTCATTAAGAGGGACGTGCTCAAACCCACAAGTCCAGCACCAACAATGATAATGTCGTAATCTTGTAATTTATCCTTCATAGCAAGCTCAGTGATGAGAATTCCTTATGCCTTATTCATGAGTTCTTCAATAGCTTTTCGACTCTTTGGAACACTCGATGTCAAGTTTTTATTGCCGCTCTTTGTGATCATGATGTCATCCTCAATTCTTACCCCTATTCCTCTCCATTTCTCATCCACTCGCATATTGTGTTTAGAGATGTAAATTCCAGGCTCGATTGTAACGACCATGCCTGGCTCATAAATTCGCCATTCACCATCAATTTTATAATCTCCAACATCATGGACGTCCATTCCCAACCAATGCCCTGCTCCATGCATGTAAAACTCTCGATGAGCCTCAGATGCAATTAAGTCAGTAACTTCACCTTGCAGTAATCCTAAATTAATTAAGCCTTCAGTAATTACATTAATGGTAGTCTCGTTGGTAACATTATAAGGAGCACCAGCTTGAGTGACCTGAATTGCTTGCTCGAGTGCTTCCAAGACTATGTCATAAATCGCTGCATGTTCAATGCTGAATTTCCCGTTAACAGGAAAAGTCCTTGTAATATCGGCTGCATAATTTTCATATTCACATCCTGCATCTATTAAAACAAGGTCTCCATCTTTCAATATATCTTTGTTCTCAATGTAATGAAGTACGCATGCATTATTTCCTCCCCCAACTATAGACGTATATGCTGGACCGCTGGCTCCTGATTTATTGAATTGGTGTTCTATCTCAGCTTGCAGTTCATATTCATAAATACCAGGTCGACAATAAGTCATTGCTCGTTTGTGGGCTTCAACCGAGATTTGCGCTGCTTTTTTCATCACTCCTATCTCCGCGGCATTTTTTATTAACCGCATTTCATTCATGAAATGATCTAAGTCCATGAACTCACCAGGCGGCAGAGCCCCGTTCCCTCTTTGTGATTTAACATGATTTACCCAATCCAAAATCCGTTTGTCAAAATCAGGATCTTTGCCGATCGCATAGTAAAGTCGATCTTTCCCTTCTATTAGATTGGGCAAGATGTCATCAATATCTGATATTGGGAATGCATCGTCCAGATCATATTTTTTAATTGCCTCAGAAGGTCCAACACGGAATCCATCCCAAACCTCCCTTAAAGGATCTTTCTCTCTGCAAAAAAGTACAACTTGGCCCTTCTCTCTCCCTGGGATCAAAACTAATACTGACTCAGGCTCTTGAAAACCTGATAAATATGTCAAATTCACGTTTTGCTTGTATGGATAATAAGTGTCCTTCGATCTAACTTTCTCAGATGCTGCAGATATGACAGCAATGCTATTTCTATGCATCATTGACATCAGATCCTTTCTTCTCGTTATATATTCTTTCTTGTCTATCATAAAAACTTTTGCCTCAATTCTTTTCAGTAAACGCCCTACTCATCAAATGAATTATCTAAAAAATCATTATTAATCGTATTTATATCGGAGAAGATCACTTGCACGGCTAGTCTAACGTGCTCCAAAACATCCGAGTACTCTCGCTCATTTTCTTCTTTCTCATCTGCACTGTCAGACACTTGGCCAATAAATGACAAATCTGACAAAGCCTCTTTTGCGTCCTCCGAAATATTAATCTGTCCCGAAACGCCATCTGCAAAACCAGAGACGAAGTTGCTACACCAATGAGCAAGTGAACCTAAACGAACATTAATAGGCATCTCATCATCGGGCAAAAGAGGTTGAAATAAGAATTCTGAATTTTCTAGATCTACAAGCGTATCATTGTAGAAATCTCTTAGAGTTGAATCAGCAAAATCGATTTTTTCATCAGAGATGGCAAAAAACTCTGCAGATTTTTGAACCAATGTTTCAATATCTTTAGCATCCCAGGAAAGTCTCCCACATAGAAACCCATGAAGAGCTGATGGATTCAAATTTATTTCAAGTGAGTGAAACAAATCNTCAAGCATTTCAAAAGTCATANTATCTCCAAAGTANNNNTNANNATANTTTATCATTGTGATCAGGCATAAGCATCACCTCACTTTTTAAACTTCTAATTGACCAATCTAGCCACAATGAATATAGTTATAATCCATTGAAAGAGANCAAGTAAAAATGTCAGATTCAGAAAGCTTCGAGTCAAAAGTCGATCAACTAATCTTAACCTGCCAACAGCTGAAAANGGATAATATGGCTCTTAAAAAAAGAGAAAATGAGCTTATCAGCGAAAAAAACCAATTAGCGAAATGCAACGATATTACAAAAAGAAAAGTTGAAAATATGATTTCACGATTACAAACTTTAAGCGCCAGCAACTAGTGAGTTCAGTATCCTTAAAAATTCAAATCCTTGAGAAAGAATACCAAGTAAATTGTGCTCCAGAGGAGCAAGAAGCACTTCAAAAATCGGCATCACTTGTTAATAAAAAGATGGAAGAGATACGGAAGGGATCATCAATTATCGGGTTGGAAAGAATTGCAGTAATGACAGCGCTAAATTTAGCGCATGACGTTATAAGTGGACAAGATTCTAAAAAACAGGATGTTGGCGCCTCGCAAATATTTAAGACACTGGACTCTAAGATAACGGAAGCATTATCAGACCTACATTCGTAATTAGATTCTTGACAATTCTAAGCTTTGTCCTGCTATAATTTTCTTGCCTGGAATGTTCGCCAGCCAAGAAGTCCCTGAGCCGATACATATAAAAAGGCTTCTCTAAGATAACACTGTTGTGCAATTCCGCGCGACGGAACGCCTGATGTGTTGCTGGAGTCGCCACCTTGAACTTTTCGGTTCAAGGCCACTTTGGCAGCGACATCTCCGGGTTCAAATAACTGAGACTGTAAGTGAATATTAAACTAACGCGACAAAACTTAAGAAATCGTCGAAAAAATTTGTCATCTCAAGAGAGAGCAATAGCATCCTTAAAAATTTCTAAAAATTTACTACAAAGTAATTTACTGTCGACNAGCACTGCCATTAGCATTTATTTGCATAACGACGGAGAAGTAGATCCTGAATGCATCGTAAAAAATTGCTCTGTCAAGAAAACATCCTTTTATGTTCCGATAATAAATAATGATGACAGTAAGTTATTATTGTTCAGTAAATACGGGCATCAAATGCGATTCAAAAAAAATAAATATGGTATTCGTGAGCCAGAAAATCCAAGTTTAATGGATCCTCATTTTTTAGATATTGTCATTATGCCGCTTGTGGGTTTTGATAGAACTGGAAACCGAATTGGAATGGGTGGAGGATTTTACGATCGAACCTTTCAATTTCTTTCAGAAAGAAAAAAAAATAAACCTTTATTGATTGGTTTAGCATACAGTATTCAAGAGGTTGTGAGCATTCCAAGCAGACCCTGGGATATACCTCTAAATTTCATAGCTACTGAGAACGAAATTATATGCGCAAAACAAAAATAATTTGCACGATAGGACCAAAAACAGAAAGTCCAAAAATGCTAGAGAAACTTGCGAGAGCAGGAATGAATATTGCTCGTTTAAACATGTCACACGGAAGTCATGAGTCACATGACAAAGTTATAGAATCAATAAAAATTCTTAATAAAAAACTGAATCATCCAATAGGAATACTACTCGACACTCAAGGCCCAGAGATAAGAACTGGTGATATTGCAAATGATCTCCATTTAAAAACGGACGATATCATTAGCATCGTTGTTAGAGGCTCAGACAATGTTGAAGAATCATCCATACAAATCAATTACGAAGATTTAATGGACGATACAAATATTGGAGACACAATAACGGTCGATAATGGACTAATAAATCTTCAAGTCTTAGAAAAACAGGACCGTCTTATGAAGGTTAAAGTAATCGACGGTGGATTACTTAAAAGCAAGCGTCATGTAAATCTTCCGGGCATTCGGGTAAATCTTCCCGCCATAACAGAGAAAGATAAGCGCGACATAGATTTTGGAGTAAAAAGAGGGGTAGATTTCATTGCTCTATCTTTTGTTAGAGAGGCAGAAGATATCAGTAGCTTGAAGAAAATCCTCGGTGAGAACCCGAATGGAATAAAGATAGTAGCGAAATTAGAAGATCAAGAGGCTATTACTAACATGGTAGAAATAATAAAAGCCTCGGATGGCGTTATGGTTGCAAGGGGTGATTTAGGCGTAGAAATCCCTTTTGAAGTTTTGCCTCGAATTCAAAGAAGGATCATTAGAACATGTGCAGAATTGGGNAAAAGATCAATAGTCGCAACCCACATGCTTGAATCTATGATAAATAATCCCATTCCCACTCGAGCTGAAGTCACAGATGTAGCAAATGCAGTTTATGAAGAAGCTGATGCAATCATGCTGTCCGGTGAAACTACTGTGGGAAAGTTTCCTGTGAAGTGTGTCGAAATATTAGATAAAATTTCAAGGTCCACTGAAAGCAGCAGAGGATTGCGTTTTACTGATCAATTAAATATTTCCGAGAGTAAGCAAGAGATAGCAAAAGCTGCAGTTTCACTCGCTGAGTCTATATCAGCAAAAGCCATTATTGTTCCTACGAGAAGAGGACGCATGGCCAATCGTGTTACCAACTGTCATCCTCAAATATCTATTATTTGTGCTTTCACTGACAAAGCCTCTACTATGCGACAGCTNATGTTAAANAGAAATGTACTCAGCTATCAAATAGAATTTAGCGAGGATCCCGAGTTAACTTTAAGAAGAGCAGCAACAATAATGCTGGAGAGAAAAAACTTTGAGCCGAATGATCCAGTCGTGGTGATTTCGGATGCGCTTGCAGGTTCCGGATTTGAGGCTATCCAAATCCGGAAGATTTCAGATTTAATTTAAAACTTACAAAAAGAATTTATATGCTTCGCTTTGCGTTTCATTTTTTGAAGGGTAATTTAGTTGCTCAAAGATTTGCGTAATCGAGTCACGATCTTCGATTCCACATTGAAATCCAACTAGCACCTTACCAAAAGCAGAACCATGATTTCTATAATGAAACATCGTTATATCGAATTGTCCTCCCAAATGAGTAAGAAACTTATATAGTGCTTTTGGCTTTTCTGGAAATTCCACTCGAAATACTTGTTCGGCCGAAATTGTTGGTGATCTTCCTCCAACCATATACCTAACATGAGACTTTGCCATTTCACTATCTGTTAAATCTTTTACCGGGTAATTCAATTCTGTTAATTTTCGGATTATTTTTTCTGTATCATTATCAGAATCGACTTTTACACCAACAAAAACTTGGGCATTTTGTTCTCCATTATGCCTGTAATTAAACTCAGAGATTACTCGATCACCCAATACACCACAGAATTTTTGAAAACTGCCCTTTTCCTCGACTAAAGTCACTGCCAAAATAGCTTCTCNTCTTTCGCCAACTTCTGTTCTCTCTGAAATNTATCTAAAACGATCAAAATCTATATTTGCACCACATTGAATGGTTACCAAAGTGTGTTGAGAAATTGAATTCTGAATCGCGAACTTTTTGAGNCCTGCCAAACCCATCGCGCCTGATGGTTCGCTTATAGCCCTGAATTCATTATAAATATCTTTAATGGCTGAACATATTTCATCTGTTGACACTAGCACAATATCATCGACTAGCTCTTTTAAGACTTCAAAAGTATTAGTACCAATTTGTGCAACAGCTGTACCATCCGCAAAAAGGCCCACACTGCTGAGTTTGGTGGGCTCTCCTTTTACCATGGCGTCACGCANACACGCTGCATCATCAGATTCAACTGCGATTATCTTAGTACTTGGACTGATGGCTTTTACATATGCAGCAACGCCAGCACAAAGACCGCCACCTCCAACCGGCACAAAAAGGTAATCGATTTGCTCATCTATCTGCTTATGTATCTCGTAACCTATTGTCCCCTGTCCCACAATCACATCCTTGTCATCAAAGGGATGAATATAAATATAGTCTCTCTCTTTGGCTAAATGCTGCGCAAAATCTGAAGCTTCATCATATGTATCACCATGAAGTATGACAGTAGCTTTAGATCTTACCGCATCAACTTTTATCTGAGGAGTTGTAATGGGCATTACTATGACCGCCTNGGATTTTAGTTTTTGTGCGGCTAATGCGACTCCCTGAGCGTGATTTCCGGCGGANGCAGCAATAACACCCTTCGCGAGCTCTTTTTTTGATAGATTTTTTAACTTGTTATATGCGCCCCTTAACTTAAAGGAAAATATAGGTTGTAAATCTTCCCTTTTTAAAAAAATAGTATTGTCTAATCGATTTGATAATGAGGATGCAAAATTAACCGGTGTTTCTATTACCAAATCATATAAGTCTGCAGAAATTATTTTATTAACATATTCTTTAAACATNAAGTCGAAATCTCCAAGGGGAGTGATATGTTAGTGTCATATTNAACATATCGCTAGTAATTCGCACATTTTTGCTTCTTATTTAATTTTAAAATGTTCTTCTTATAATAAGTGTTATTCTTATAATAAGTGGTTTAACTGGGGATTAAATATATGAACCAAGACGAATTGAAACAGGTTTGTGCTCAAGCAGCGCTTGATTATATCCTTCCAGAACTTAATCCCGATTCAATACTAGGTATTGGTACAGGGTCTACTACCAATAAATTTATAGCCCTTCTAGCTAATCATAAAGATAAGTTTAAAGCCGCCGTAGCAAGTTCAGCAGCCACAACACAATTNTTAGACAAAAATGGAATCACCATTTCTGGCCTCAATAGTGTTAATTCCTTAGACCTATACATAGATGGTGCTGATGAGGCGAATTCAAAGTTAGAGCTGATAAAAGGTGGTGGAGCCGCTCTTACTCAAGAAAAAATTGTCGCAGCCGTTTCCAAAAAATTTGTTTGTATTATTGATAACTCAAAATGGGTAACTGAATTAGGTGCGTTCCCATTACCAGTAGAGATCATTCCGTCATCTTTAAATTTTGTTACAAAAGAGATAAAAAAACTGGGAGGGACCCCTATCTGGAGACATGGTGTGATTACTGACAATGGCAATTTAATTATTGATGTTGAGGGCCTTTACCCTATCAAGTCTCCAAAAAAATTGGAGGAACAACTCAATAACATCACCGGTATCGTAACAAATGGTATTTTTTCATTTAGAGCTGCGGATATAATTTTTATAGCATCACCCGACGGAGTTTATCAATACAAAAACTCTTCATCCTCGGGCCAGCAAATCTCTTAAATCCAACAATGCTGAATGGGCTCGGCTGATATAAGATGCCATGATCAACGAGTGGTTTGCCAATAAACCAAATCCTCTGCCATTTACAATTATCGGCGAAAAAACAGCTTGCTGAGTCATTTCTAGCTCTCTTATTATTTGTTTCAAACTTGCAGCCGCATTTTTATTAATAAGCACTTCTTCAAAATCAACTTCCGCAGCTTTTAATAAATGCAAAAGCGCCCAGGATGTCCCTCGAGCCTCATAAAATATGTCATCTATTTTTAACCAATCTGTTTTAACAAATAATTCACTTGGCGCGCCAATTGAACCTGAGGTACTCATATCGCCTGATAAATCTGTATTAACTCTCCTCTGTCCAACACTTGCTGCAAGTCTTTGAGACAAACTACCCAATCTTTTCTCCACCGATCCTAGCCAGTACGACAAATTATCTGCCCTAGCAAAAAATTGCGCGGTATATTCTCTTTCGTTTTGCAAGTTGTCCAGATAATCTTTTAGGTAACTTTGACCATCTTTATACTCTCTCTCAGGCCATGGAATAGCCCAGCTTTTGTGATCCACATTAAAACGTGGTTCAGCAAGAGCGAGGTCAGGATTTTCCATCGATTGAGATTGAGACCTACTAAAAGATTCTCTCATTGCCTTGCTGACATCGCGAATCTGGATTAAAACACCATACTCCCAGTTTTTTATATTATCCAACCAGATACCGGGTGGCATAATATCATTACTAACTAACCCTCCTGGCTTCTCTATAAGGATCTCCACCATTTCAATGACAGTTGAAGTGGTAATAAACCCGACTCGTGTGGGAGTTACGNTTGAATTTAACTTGACTACTGGAAATGTNTCCGGCTCATTACTCCAATATACTCCAAGCAATATCGAACAAAAAACAATGCTCACAATTAAGATTTTGTATGTGACAGGAAACTTTCGCCCTGCTCCATGAATATATTCCTCAGTAGAAGAAGCCTTGGCCTCAAATTTAAATTTCGATAATATTTGACTCTTGAATCTCTCAAAAAGTTTTTTCACAAAAGCTTATCCTTCGACTTGAAAGGCAACACTGAAAATTCCGCAGTCTTGCGTAACAAAATTAATCATGACATTTTCTTTTTCCCAGAGTGATTCGTCGACTCCAATCAACATTAAATGCATTCCCATTGGACTCAATTTGGTCAGATAATTTGCCGGTAAACTGACGTCACTTTCGCGTCTCATAGTCATCATTCCAGACTCCATTTTGGCTGAATGAATTTCTATTTTTTTTACGTCATTTGATTTAACAATTTCTAAAATGCATGCCACGTCTGAATTATTATAAATATCTAAATACGCCGCGGCGTTTGACCGACCCGGTGGACCTAACTTAATAAGCGTATTGCTAAAAGAAAGAGTCTTCTTAATCGATTCAGCTTTAGCGTCAGCTGTTAAAAAATAAACTGAGATTGCCAGCAACCCTATAAAAAGCAAATAGTTTTTCTCTTTCATCTAATCCTCTAATAACTGAACCAAGAATCTCCTAAGATAATCTTTTTGGTCAAGCAATACAAAAATCAATACAATATACTCACAAACACGTAATTAGCAGGTGTTTAAAAAAATAAAAATATGTCTGCATTGAAACTTTTTACTTCCTTTTTGCTGCTTAGCGTTCTTAGTAACTTATCAGTTTCGCAATCTGTTCTTGAATCGAAAAATTTTAGGAATTTTGGTCTTGAAAATAAAATAAGTACGCCAGATTTTCTTCCATATGATGAAGCCTACGAACTTTCTGTTTCCGTGGATGAAGAATACATCACTTTCAATTGGGATATTCAACCTGGGTATTATCTATATAAATCTAAAATCAATGTTTTTGCTGAAGATCCAAACACTCAAATTAATAATTTATTCTTCCAGAAAGGCGAGTTTAAATTCGACGAGTTCTTTGAAGANGATATGGAAGTCTTCTATANGTCTTCTATGCTAAAAGCGTCATTTGATTCAACTGACAACAAAATACACCTTAAGCTTTTATCTCAAGGTTGTGCTGATAAGGGTCTTTGTTACCCTCCACAAGAAAATTGGGTATCCATCGATAAAACGACGAATACAGTAAAAATATACAACAATCGTCCCGATTACTTTACAAATTCAGGCTATAGAATCGAAGACTCTGAGTCTTCAAGGAATATCTCAATGATTGCAGCCTTGCTTGGTGCATTTCTAGGCGGATTAATCTTAAATTTGATGCCTTGTGTTTTCCCTGTTCTCTCTATCAAGGCCTTGAGTTTTGCACAAAACCATAGAACAAATAGNGATANCAGAATACATGCACTAATTTATACTTTGGGTGTTGTCTCTTCTTTCTTGNTAATTGCAGCATTAATGCTATCACTTAGGNCAGCAGGAGAATCTATTGGTTGGGGTTTTCAACTNCAATCATCTCAATTCCTAATTCTACTAGCTTATTTGTTCTTCTTCTTGGGTTTATCTTTTTTAGGTATAGTAGAAATCGGGACAAAACTTATGTCTCTTGGCCAGAACTCCGAAGCCAATTCGAGCATCCAATCCTCATTTTTAACGGGAGTGTTAGCAGTTACTATTGCCAGTCCCTGCACTGCACCATTTATGGGACCAGCTCTTGGCTTTGCCGTATATCAATCAAACGTAATAGCGCTATTAATTTTTGCCTTCCTTGGAATTGGTATGGCATTCCCTTTCTTGCTTCTCGTTTTATTGCCAAATATAAAGAATATCCTTCCCAAGCCAGGCAANTGGATGGATGAATTTAAACAATTTTTAGCGTTCCCCATGTTTTTCACNGTCGTGTGGCTTTTATGGGTTATCGGTAGACAAACAAATATAACAGTAATGTCAGGAGTGGCAATTGGTCTTATTTTGATCTCTATGAGTATTTGGAGTAAAAAAATACTTGATCGGTTATATTTAAACAANAATTTTNCCATCAAAAATCTTGCTCCAATTTCTTTGCTAGCTTTGGCCATCATCATACCGTTTTGGAACCAAACTGAAGATCAAGATGCCGTTTTATGGGAGAGTTTTGACCAGGCAAGACTTGAAGATTTAAGATCGCAAGGAAATTCAATTTTTGTAAATATCACTGCTGATTGGTGCATTACATGCTTAGCAAATGAGAAGGTCGCATTTACTGAGAAATTTTATAGTCAAATAAAGAAAAACAATATTATCTATTTGAAAGGAGATTGGACGAATCAAGATGCGGTATTAACAGAGCTACTTAACAANCACCGTAGAAATGGCGTACCTCTTTATTTGATGTATCCAAAAGGTGGAGGAGATCCAGAGGTTTTGCCACAAATACTCTTAGAAGGCATACTCTTGAAAGCAATTGACAGAGCAGTATACTGATCTTTTTCATCCAAAACTTTATTTTATCGATTTTAGCGGATAATTAAGGGAGTTAGAGGATTTTTTAAGAATTTAANTAATATTTAAAAAATTTTATACTACTCAATCGAAAAATATGAAATATATTTTAGTTAATAAATTCTCTAAAAAACATCTTAAAATCCTCTAAATAGTCGCTATTTTCTTGTAAAGTGNATTAAAATAATATATCGTCGCAAAAATTCAGCATTTTTTATAAAAAGATATGTCAAAAATACTTATTTTAAATGGACCCAATCTCAATCTTTTAGGCACTCGAGAACCTGAAGTATATGGNGTCACCACATTACAAGATATAAACAAAGAAATGTCNTTACTTGCAACAACTTTGGGTCATGAAGTAGTCTGCAAACAAAGTAATGCGGAACATGAGCTCATTGAAATGGTTCATGAAACTATAAAATCCTCTTTTGACATTATTATTTTAAATCCAGGCGGTTATACCCATACTAGCATCTCTTTGAGAGATGCACTGCTTAGTGTAGACATACCTTTCATAGAAGTTCATTTAAGTAATGTTCATAATAGAGAAAATTTCAGAAAGCACTCTTATTTCTCTGATATAGCAAAAGGAACAATCTGTGGCTTTGGNAAACAAAGCTACGAGCTTGCAATTCAGTCTGTCGAGAACGTCTTGAGAAAGTAAATGGATATAAGAAAAGTAAAAAAATTAATCGAGCTTTTAGAAGAATCGAACTTAAGTGAGATTGAAGTCACCGAAGGCGAAGATTCAGTCAGAATAACGAGAAGCTTAAACCCGAAGCAAGAGTTGCAACCTGTGCAATATAATGTCCCTCAAACAGAACAACAGCAGCTCTCCTCACCACAACCAATCACAACACCAACCGACAGTAAACCAAGCGGACATCAAGTTAAATCTCCAATGGTTGGAACGTTTTATGCCTCGCCCGCTCCTGACTCCCCANCATTCGTGTCCAAAGGCAAAAAAGTATCGGCTGGTGACATTCTTTGCATTATCGAGGCAATGAAAATGATGAATCAGATTGAAGCTGATAAATCAGGGATAATCAGCGANATTTTTGTAGAAGATGGTCAACCTGTNGAGTTNGACCAACCCTTATTTTCGATNANCTAAAGGCNGGNAAATATAAATGCTAAGCAAAGTGCTTATAGCAAACCGAGGAGAGATTGCGCTTCGAATTCTCCGAGCATGTAAAGAGTTGAATATTAAAACCGTCGCCATTCACTCTAAAGTCGACTCAGAACTCAAGCACGTAAAATTAGCAGATCAGGCCATTTGCATAGGGCCTGACTCGCCACAACAGAGTTATCTTAATATTCCAGCAATCATTAGCGCAATGGAAGTATCAGGGGCTGATGCAGTTCATCCTGGTTATGGCTTTCTCGCAGAGAACGAGAACTTTGCAGAACAAGTAGAAAAAAGTGGATTCATATTTATTGGCCCCTCGATAAAGAATATTTCAACGATGGGCAATAAAGTAACTGCAATAAATGCAATGAGGAAATCTGGAGTACCTACAGTTCCAGGATCAAATGGCCCTTTAAGTAATAATGAGAATAGCATCAAGAAGGCAGCAAAGAATATTGGATATCCGGTGATAATAAAGGCAGCTTCAGGCGGTGGCGGAAGAGGAATGAAAGTTGTCACAGATGAAGAATCACTGATAGATTTGGTTAAAATAACAAAAACAGAAGCAAAAAATAGCTTTGGTGACGATACCGTATACATGGAGAAGTTTCTTCAAAATCCTCGTCATGTTGAAGTTCAGGTTCTTTCAGATGGAAAAGGTAATGCGGTCCATCTGNNTGATAGAGACTGCTCTCTTCAGCGTCGCCATCAAAAAGTTATTGAAGAGGCCCCTGCTTCAAATATACCTGAAGAAAGTCGATCTAAAATCCTACAAAGCTGTGTTGATGCATGTATCGATATGAGCTACAAAGGAGCAGGAACATTTGAATTTTTATACGAGGATGGTCATTTTTACTTTATTGAAATGAACACTCGGGTTCAAGTTGAACATCCTGTATCAGAAATGGTCACAGGTATCGACATCATAAAGGAACAAATCAAAATAGCGAGTGGAGAAAGTTTATCAATAAAACAGTCAGATATCTCAATTCAAGGCCATTCTATTGAATGCAGAATAAATGCTGAGGACTCGGAAACGTTTCTTCCTAGTCCCGGCAAAATAGACTCGTATCACCCTCCCGGAGGCCCTGGCATTAGGATCGATACCCATATATACACTGGTTATACAGTACCTCCTAATTATGACTCTCTCATTGCGAAGCTAATAGTTCATGATAACTCTCGTGAGGCCGCTATGATAAGAATGAAGAGCGCACTCGATGAAATGGTTATAGGTGGAATAAAAACAAATCTGGCGCTTCATGAGAAGTTAATTACAGACGAGACTTTTATTAAAAAGCCTGTAAGCATACATTATCTAGAAGCAAAGCTAAAAAAATAACATTGTGCTCACAAGAACTTAAAAATATTGAATTATATTCAGCTAGAAGTTTCCAACCTTCCATCGCATTTAGTCAACCCCCTTGAAAAATATTTAATTGGGCAAGGAGCATTATCGATATCCTTAGAAAACTCGTGTAATGAACGAATCTTTGAAAACAAAATCCACGAACAGCCACTTTGGTCACTTTGCAGCGTAAAAGCACTATTCAACACTAATTCAAAGATCACTATTCTTGATCAACATCTCAAAGATATCCTTCCACCTAAGTGCAGATACTTTTTCCATAAGATCTCCAATGAAAGCTGGGAAAACAAATGGAAAGAAAACTTACATCCTCAAATTTTTAACAACTCAATCGTAATTTGCCCAAGCTGGAAGACATCTTCTAAGCTAAACCTACCCGAGGTTATCATCGAGCCTGGCTTGGCATTTGGTACTGGATCTCACCCAACTACATATCTTTGTCTTGATTGGCTATCGAAACATAATATTAAAAACAAGACATTAATTGACTANGGATGCGGCTCAGGAATACTTTCTATCGCTGCTGCAAAATTAGGNGCGAAAAAAGTTATTGCAATCGATAATGATNAATCTGCCTTAGCGGTCACAAAAGAAAATGCCGAAAGAAACAAAATCAAGGNTTCGGNNCTTAGTATCCTANATCATGATGAGNTTANAGATACGATTTCATCTGATGTGCTGATAGCNAATATCTTAGCCGGACCACTANTTGAGCTATCTGATCATTTTTGCTCTCTGNTAAAAAATAACGGTTTAATTTGTTTATCTGGAATTTTATCTGACCAAAAGAATATAATTGAAAACGCNTACAGGGTAAATTTCNAATTTACAGGCCAACNAAAAAANCGAGACTGGCTTCTACTTGAGGCNGTAAAGTCTAATTTTTAATCAAAAACCAAATATTTAGTAGAAAATTTAAAGGAATATACTCTTTCTCAANATGATCACTTTTTAATCAGTCTAACTAAAGGTATCATTTTNACTCAGAAGAGATTGAGNGATATATTGTTTAAAATAGGCCCTTTCATAATCGAGAATCCTGCAATACTCGCTCCCATGGCGGGTATTACCGATCTACCATTTAGAAAAATATGTAAAAGTATGGGCGCCGGCNTGGTAGTTTCTGAAATGACAGCAGCAAATCCAGAGACCTGGAATTCAACAAAGACCAGGCATCGAATCAAATTTGGGAGAGAGTGTCTTCCAAGATCTGTTCAAATTGCTGGCTTTTGTCCAGACATGATGGCAGCAGCAGCCACACATAATGAACAATTAGGCGCTCAAATCATTGATATTAACATGGGATGTCCCGCAAAAAAGGTATGCAAAAAAGCGGCTGGATCAGCTCTGTTGAAAGAGCCCGATCTTGTTGAAAGGATCTTAAATTCAGTGGTTGCATCAACGAGATCGCCGGTAACTCTTAAAATTCGGACTGGATGGGACAAAACAAATATTAATGCAGTATTAATCGCGAAGATAGCAGAGGACGCAGGTATCTCAGCACTATCTATCCATGGGAGAACAAGAGCATGCCGATTCGTTGGAGAAGTAGAATATGATACGATAGCTGAAGTGGTGAAAGCTGTCTCAATACCTATAATTGCAAATGGCGACATTGACTCGCCGAGCAAAGCCAAAAGTGTTATGGAATCTACTGGAGTTAGCGCTGTAATGATTGGCAGAGCAGCACTTGGTAATCCTTGGATTTTCCGTCAGATAAATGAGAAGTTAACTCACAATAAAGTCAGTTATTTTCCATCAAGAATTGATCTTCAGAACATAATTATTAANCATCTACATGAGCTTCATGACTTCTATGGTGAATCNATGGGTTTAAAATTTGCGCGGAAACATATGAACTGGTATCTCTCGAATTTTANCGATGGTAAGACTTTTTCTAAGTTTTTCAACTCACTTACGACCACTCACCAACAGGCATCCCATATTAGAAAATTTCTTTCCAATGTTGAAGTGAGTCAAAAAGCTGCATGAAACAAAAAGAGAAAGACTTACTCATTAAAATTAATGAGAGCATTAACAAAGAATATGGGCTTGATCCAAGAACTCCTATTACCGACACACAGAAGTCGCTAAGAGAAATGGTAAAAAACTCTATTGAACAGTATTTTGAAAACTTAGGTGGTCACGAAACCATAAATTTATATGACCTTGTTTTAAAAGAAGTGGAAGTTCCGCTATTGACTGTTGTGTTGGAGCAAACAAAAAATAACCAAAGCAAAGCCGCAAAAATATTAGGACTNAATCGAGGAACTTTGAGAAAAAAATTAAAACAATGTGATCTCATTTAAAGGTGCCATTATGAATCAAAATAGAGAAATAAAACGTGCACTTATAAGCGTGTCAGACAAAACTGGCGTGGTTGATTTCGCGTCAAAATTGACAAATTTGGGAATCGAGATTTTATCGACTGGCGGGACCTACAAATTATTAGAATCAAATAATGTTAGCGTAAATGAAGTATCAAGTTATACAAATTTCCCAGAGATAATGGATGGCCGAGTGAAAACGCTGCATCCAAAGATNCATGGAGGTATTTTAGGACGACGCGGAGTTGATGATGAAGTGATGCAAAAGCATTCGATAAATTCCATAGATCTAGTTATCGTCAATTTATATCCATTTTCTGAGACTGTTGAAGATCCAGATTGTCTTTTGAGTGATGCCATAGAAAATATCGATATTGGTGGTCCAACTATGATTCGCGCTGCCGCAAAAAATTACCTTGATGTTGCAGTAATTGTTGATCATTTGGATTACGAATCGACTTACAAAGATCTTTTAGCAAATAAAAAAAGTTTGAGCTTGGAAAAACGTTTTAATCTTATGACAAAGGCGTTTGAACACACTGCCAAATATGATGGCATGATTGCAAACTACTTTGGATCTAAAAACTTTAGAAATGAAAGCTTTAAATTTCCAAATACAGTTAACTTTCAATTTAAAAAACAACAAACCATGCGTTATGGAGAAAATCCGCATCAAGATTCAGCNTTTTACATAGATCAATCATCTTTAGCTGCAGCGATTGGNTCATCAAAACAACTGCAAGGCAAAGATTTATCTTTCAATAATATTGCAGACGCAGATGCTGCATTACAGTGTGTAAAGCAATTTACGACTCCCAGTTGCGTCATCGTAAAGCATGCAAATCCCTGCGGCGTAGCATCCGCTGAAAATTTAATTGATGCTTATAAACGTGCTTTTAAAACTGATCCAGAATCTGCTTTTGGTGGGATCATTGCGTTAAACAGGGAATTGGATCAGNAAACTGCAACAATAATTATTAAGCAACAGTTTGTTGAAGTAATTATAGCTCCAAGTNTAGATAAAAAAGCGANAGAAATAATTTCAACCAAGAAAAATATAAGACTGCTAGAGTGTGGGGAACTAACCCTATCAGATGATAACGTTTTTGATCTTAAAAAGGTCACCGGAGGTCTTTTAATTCAAGATCAAGATCAAGAGATCATCACTATGGACCNATTAAAAACTGTATCTCGGATTGCTCCAAGTGCTGATGAGATTAGGGACATGCTCTTCACATGGAAAGTTGCAAAAATGGTCAAGTCAAATGCGATAGTCTATGCAAAAAATTTTCAAACTCTTGGTATCGGAGCAGGTCAAATGAGTCGAGTCAACAGTGCTCGAATCGCCGCTATAAAAGCGGATCATGCAGGGCTCAGCTTAAAAAATGCAGTAATGGCATCAGATGCCTTTTTCCCATTTCGCGATGGAATTGATAACGCCGTTAAACTTGGCATTAACTGCATAATTCAACCAGGCGGATCTATGAGAGATGACGAAATCATAGAAGCAGTGAATGATCACAAGATCAAGATGGTATTTACATCAATGCGTCATTTTCGGCATTGATCCAACTATGCTTGAACTTGCAGCTTTGTTCTGGAAAAAGCGTCAAGAGCAGCCTGCCTAGATTCTTTTATATCTACAATTGGCAGCGGGTATGTTACTCCCAACTCAACGTCATTATCTTTTAATATCTCCTCTGGAGCTTGCCATGGTGCATGAATATACTTTGAAGGCAATTTGGATAGTTCCGGAACATACTTCCTAATATATTCTCCCTCTGAATCGAACTTTTCACTCTGTGTAATAGGATTAAAAATGCGGAAATAGGGTGCTGCATCTGCGCCACAACCAGCTATCCATTGCCATCCAGCACTATTGCTTGCCAAATCTGCATCAACCAAACAATCCCAAAACCATTTTTCACCCTTTCGCCAGTCTATAAGTAGATTTTTTACTAAAAATGAACCAACAACCATACGAAGTCTGTTGTGCATGTATCCAGTTTGATAAAGCTCTCTCATTCCAGCATCAATGAGTGGATATCCTGTTAAACCTTGTTCCCATATTTCAAGCATGTCATCAGGATCCTTATGCCAAGGGAAAGCATCAAATTTACTTTGCAAGTTTTGTGATGGTAATTGGGGAAAGTGGTAAAGAAGGTAATATGAAAATTCTCTCCAACCTAATTCGCTTAGAAAAGTATCTAAATTTCGATCCTCTGATTTTAATGTTTTTTCGGAAATTGCGGCATACCAAACCATATTTGGTGAGATCATTCCAAATCTCAGATAAGGACTCAATGCTGAAACATATTTTTTACTTGGGAAATTTCTGCCTTCTCTGTAGACGTCCAAACCCTCATCTAAAAAGCCTCGCAATTTTGCGGTCGCGCCCTCACTAGATACATCCCAGATATTTTCAAATTTCTTATACCAGCGATTTTTTGGTCTCAATCTCAAATCTGAAAGACTTTTTGATCCCTCTATCGCCACACAATTAATGTTTGAAGGAATTTCAAGCGGCATCCTCGGTGCAGAACTGACAAGGCATCCTTTCCTGTAGAAAGGAGTAAAAACTTTATAGGGCGTTCCATCCTTCTTTAAAACAGTCCAAGGCTCCCAAAGTAATGAGCTATTGAAACTTTTCACACTGATATTCAAGGCTTTTAACCTGTTCTTTATTCGACTATCTCGCTCAATAGCCCAGGGCTCATAACACCTATTCCAATAGACTGATTCGGCACCCACCCCTTTAACTATGTCAATNAGGACCTCAGAGGCATCACCCTCAAAGAATAATAGTTGATTANCAAGTAGTCTATTGAGATCAGTTAACGCTTCAAACAAAAACCACCGGCTAGCTGCACCATATTTCCATTCCCCAGCAGACTTATCATCAAGAATATAGATCGGCACGATTGAGCCGTCTTTACATGCTTCGATTAAAGCAGGGTTGTCTGCAATACGCAGATCTTGCCTAAACCATAAAACTGAAACGCTGGACTTATCCATATGTTACACCTAATTGAATAAAAATTACGTTATCCCTGTCTCTTCAGATTCTTTTAAAAGAGATACGATAGGATGCATTATAATCATGTTCAATATTTCAATTATCTTGTGGCATACTTTGAGGNGAGGAGTTTAATGATGAAAATTCTTGTTATAGGATCAGGGGGAAGAGAACACGCTCTTAGTTGGAAATGTATACAATCTCCTATAGTTGAGAAAGTTTATGTTGCACCAGGAAATGCAGGCACGATGCTTGAGGAAAATATTGAGAATGTGAGTATCTCTTCTCAAAGCTTCGCGGATCTTGCTGACTTCGTTGAATCTAAAAATATTAGTTTGACTATTGTTGGCCCAGAGCAGCCCCTTGTAGATGGGATCTGCGATTATTTTCAGTCCAGAAAATTACCAATTTTTGGGCCAAGTAAAAATGCGGCTCAACTCGAAGGATCTAAGACTTTTACAAAAGAATTCTTAAAAAGAAATAACATTCCCACAGCAGAATATAAAACATTTAATGACCAAACTCCGGCAATAGAATACTTAAAAACCATAAGTTTTCCAGTGGTAATAAAAGCTGACGGTTTAGCCGCTGGGAAAGGAGTAATCATCGCTGAAACATACCAACAGGCAAAAAAAAGTGTCACGGATATGCTGTCGCTTAACCGATTTGGTAATGCTGGGAGCACGATAGTAATCGAACAATTTCTTACCGGAGAAGAAGCAAGTTTTATTCTAATTGCAGATGGTGAAGACTTTTTACCCATGGCAACAAGTCAAGACCATAAGAGAGCTTTNNACGGTGATGAGGGACCCAATACAGGTGGAATGGGTGCTTACTCTCCTGCTCCANTAGTAACAGATGATATTTATGAAAGAATCATTGATGAAGTAATAAAGCCAACTCTGAAAGGAATGAGGGAAGAGGGAAATTATTACTCTGGATTTTTGTATGCAGGTCTNATGATCTCANATGATGGAACACCGAATGTCATTGAGTTTAATTGCCGTTTTGGTGATCCTGAAACACAGCCAGTTTTATTAAGATTAAAATCTGATTTAGTAGCACACTGCCTCGCCGTCGTTGAGGGCTCTCTAAATAAAGAAATTGCGGATTGGGAATCGAAGCATTCACTGGGAGTTGTTATGGCATCAGGGGGATATCCGGGATCCTATAAAAGNGGTAATTCTATCAACGGTTTATTGGATATTGACGATACTCTTGATCAAAAAGTTTTTCATAGTGGCACAAAAATAATCGATGGAGAGTTGGTCACTGATGGCGGAAGAGTCTTGTGCGTCACCGCACTTGGGGATAATCTTAGCCAGGCCAAAGCGAGAGCATATAATACTGTCTCAAAAATTCACTGGAATAATTCGCAATATCGAACTGATATAGGTTGGCGAGCAATGAAGAATTCAAAATCAGTTAAATAGTACCTGAATGTCTGCTTTTTATAATTTTGGTGTACCTTTCGAACCTTTTGGAGCCTCTCACTTTTGGGCAGTAGCGTTTTTCATAGCAGCTTTGCTTTTGATAATCTGCATCACACCAAAACTTTCTTACAAAATCAATCTGAAACTAACGAGATTGTTTTCTGGAATATTATTTATCACTGTCACCTGGTGGACTCTAATACATATTTGGTTTGNTCGATTTTCCTTAGCAGAAGATTTACCCCTTTCAATATGCAATTTGTTTGCCCTTATCGCACCTGCTTTATTTTGGTTTCCCCGAGAAAAAGTATTTGAGGTAATATATTACTTTGTTCTGTCTGGAACTTTACANGCAATTTTTACTCCNGATGCCGGAGCTGCGTTTCCGAGTTATTCATATTTCAAATACTGGATTGTTCATTGTGGTCTCGTAGTGGTAGTTATTCATCACCTGATCGCATTTCAAATATATCCTAGCAGAAGAGGTATGCTTTATAGCTTTGGATGGCTAAATGTCTATTTATTATGTTTAGTCCCAATTAATCTTTTGCTCTCGGCAAATTATTTTTACCTTATGTCTAAACCGGTAACACCATCAATACTCGATTTTTTTGGACCATGGCCCTACTACATTATTGTTACTGAAGGTTTAGTTATGGCATTTTTTCTGCTCGCTTATCTACCTGTTTTTTTAGTTAGGAAATTGTATTTAGGACACGCGAAGATCGACTAACTTAAATATTTATTCCCTCTATCTCTTTTACGATTTCAATAATTCGCTCTGCCAACCAAAGATGTATCGCAGAGCCAGATGTTCTTTGGTGCTGCAATAACACAAGATTTATACTACCGTCATGAGGTAACTTTTGGGGAAATGGTTTAGTTACTATTTGGTATGTTTCTCGTTCCATCACGAAATCCTTTTGAGTTGCTACCATNAGGCAATCAGAGTTGCTCACTGTCTCTATNGCTGTCACAAACTGATTNGTNACNAGNGCTTTGCGTCTCTTTAGTCCAAGTGCGGCCAAAGCCTTNTCAAAACGAGCATTTGTTCCCGCACTNACTCTTTTTGAGATAAGCAAAAAATANTGAACAAANGGAAATNCAATTATTTGCTCNAAAGTNAGTTCATTAAACTTNGATAAGGGNTGATTTTTACTCATCCAAATACATGGNGTGTGCACTGCCAATGGCATACTCATCAACTCATCAGAGAAAGGNCCATCAATATCAATTGTGAAATCCAGTTGTCCCTCAGCAAGGTCTCTCTCAACCGATTCACTACCACCAGATACTGAAAGAACAAGACCTGGGGACTCTTTAGTTACTAACGATATTAATTTGGAAATTAATGATGTTGCTACAAATTCTGGAACCGCTATTTTAATTTCTCCTGAATATTTACCCGGATCAAATTTCCCCTCATTTACAAGATCAAGGATATTNTCCAAAAGTGCTGGTAATTTTAAATGCAGATCTCGTGCTTTGGGAGATGGAATTAATTCATTTCCTGTTCTCGTGAANAGAGGATCATCAAGCTGATGGCGCAATCTCTGAAGTACNCGGCTCATAGCCGGTTGACTAATGAAAAGCCTATCTGCCGCCTTGGTTACACTTTTTTCTTCTAGTAATGCCTGAAGAGCGACAAGCAAATTAAGATCTAAGCGAGACAATTTTCGTAAGTTCAAAATATTATTCTCTTGTTTAGGTGTTTACTTGTTAATTAACAAATAAAAATTATGCGGCAAAATATTACCAGGTTATAACAAAAACGCATAATAATAATGCATATAATGCATTTGCGTAATACCAAAGCTATTTATATTATTACTTCATTGCAAAGGAAACTCCTTTGCCATCAAACCCCTCTTAATCCTGCAAAGGATTTTTTCAAGGGACCCACTAGGGTCCCTTTTTTTTTGAAAATAANTGCTNCAATGCCTCTCCTGGATTATTTGCTCTCATAAATGCTTCTCCCACCANAAAGGCATTTANATNTCTTTCTCTCATTTGAAGNACATCAGATTTNCTGCGAATTGCNCTTTCAGTGATCACTGTCTTTGATTTNGGAATNNTNTNGATTAAGTTAAAAGTGACGTCCAACGACTCTTCGAAAGTATGTAAATTTCTATTGTTAATCCCTAGCCCTGCTTTATCCAGAGACAGCGCAACCTCTAATTCAGTTGCATCATGAACTTCGACTAGCACATCCATCTCTAGATCTAATGCAAGATTATAAAAATGAGTTATTTGATTCAAATCAAGAGCAGCACATATTAAGAGAATACAATCCGCTCCCAAAGCACGTGATTGATATATCTGATATTCATCGACTATAAAATCTTTTCTAAGAATAGGGAGATTNCAAGATGACTTTACCATCACCAAGTGTTCNTCACTGCCATAAAANTATTTCTGGTCCGTTAAAATTGAAATACAACTTGCTCCAAAGGCTTCATAACTATGAGCAATCGCTTTTGGATCAAAGTCATCCCTCAATATTCCCTTACTCGGCGAACCTTTTTTTATCTCAGCAATTACCGCAGACTCACCTTGGTCAATTTTTGATTTTATAGCTCTCATAAATGGTCTTATCGGAGGCGCACTTTTCAAAGTTTCCTGAATATCTTTGATTGAGACTGAAGCTTTCGCCGACGCTACCTCATTATGCTTATTGTCAATGATCGCTTTTAAGATTGTGGGTACTTTGTTTTTCACAGATTTAGACTTTATAGAACGGTAAATTGCTGAGTAAAATTGCAAAGTTCTTTTAACTTAGCGTACACCCTGCCTGAAGAAATCGTCTCACTCGCCAAAATACATCCTTCAGCAATTGTCTTAGAAATGCCTGAAACATAGAGCGCAGCGCCCGAATTCATGATAACTATCTCCTCCCCAACAGAAGACTTATTNGAAAATAACGTTTCAATAATTTTTGCAGAGTCTTTTGAAGTTCTTGCTATTAAACTATTCAATGGTGTTCTCTTGATCCCAAAATCTTCTGGACGAATAACATACTCACGAACAACACCACTTTTAAACTCAACAATAAATGTCTCATCAGCACAGCTAATCTCATCAAGACCGTCATTGGAGTGGACCACCAGTATATGCTCTGATCCTGTTTTACCCAGAACCTCAGCCATGGGTCTGCATAACCGTTTATCATAAACACCTATCAGCTGCCTCTTTACGCCTGCTGGATTTGTCATTGGCCCTAGAATATTAAAAATTGTCCTTAAACCCAGCTCCTTTCTTGGCCCGATTGCGTGTTTCATAGCTTTATGATGCAGGGGAGCAAACATAAAACCTAATCCAACTGTGTCAACACAATCTGCGATTTGAATTGGATCTAAATTAATGTTGATACCAAGTACTTCTAAAACATCTGCTGCACCACTACTACTGCTTACTGATCGATTGCCATGTTTTGCTACTTTTCCACCTGCAGCAGCAACAACCATTGATGTTGCACTTGACACATTAAATAAATTAGATTGATCTCCTCCAGTGCCAACTATATCAACCAAATGCTCATGCTCGATATTTACTTTAACCGACAAAGATCTCATCGCGCTGACAGCGCCTGATATTTCATCTATCGACTCACCCTTCATTCTCAGCGCAACCAAAAACGCACCAATTTGCGCATCCGTCGTCTTGCCTGACATAATCTCAGTGAAGGCTAGATACATATCACTTTCAGCTAAATCCTTTGATTCAACGATGGTATTTAATGCAGAAATTATGCTCATACTTTATTTTCCAAGAAATTTTTGAATAACAAGTGTCCGTGCTCTGTCAGTATCGACTCAGGATGGAATTGAACACCCTCCACAGGAAAATCTCTATGCCTAATACCCATAATTTCATCAAAATCATCAGCCTCATCATGGGTCCATGACGTGATTTCAAAGCAACTAGGCAAACTATGGCGCTCGACCACCAGAGAATGGTACCTTGTGGCAGTAAAACCTTGATCTAAGTTATTAAAAACACCTGTATTGTTATGATGAATTTGAGANACTTTTCCGTGCATTACCTTTTTTGCTCTCACAATTTTTCCACCAAAGGCTTGCGCTATGCTTTGGTGCCCTAAACATACTCCTAAAATGGGTATGCTCGAATGAAACTCTTTGATTACATCAACTGAAATACCTGCTTCATTCGGCGTACATGGGCCTGGAGAAACAACAATCTTTTCTGGGTTTAAATCTCGAATTTGCTGAGGACTTATCTCGTCATTTCTAACAACTTTTAAAGTTGCGCCTAGTTCAGACATATATTGAACAATATTAAAGGTGAAAGAATCATAATTGTCGATCATTAGAATCATGCTAACCCTCCCCTAGCGACTCTGCTGCGCGAATAATAGCTCTTGCTTTATTCATAGTTTCTTCCCACTCCATTTGNGGGTCTGAATCAGCCACTACNCCACCNCCNGCTTGNACATGCAATACNTTATNTTTTACGACAGCCGTCCTAATTGCAATNGCCATGTCCATATTATTATTCCANCCNAGATAACCTACNGCTCCNCCNTANATNTTACGTTTCACAGGCTCAACTTCATCAATAATCTCCATCGCCCTAATTTTTGGAGCACCGCTAAGGGTNCCAGCTGGAAGNACTGCCTTTATNATATCNATNGANGTAAGGTTTTCCTGAACATTCCCANTCACATTTGAAGTTATATGCATNACATGAGAGTAACGCTCAACAATCATTTTCTCTGTTACTTCTACTGATCCAGATTTGGAGATTCTACCGACATCGTTTCGGCCCAAATCAATTAACATTAAATGCTCTGCTAACTCCTTTGGATCCTCCATCAAATCCCTTTCTAATGCTTTGTCCTCTGCCTCATCAACGCCTCGCCTCCTTGTTCCTGCAATAGGTCTTACAGTTACCACTTCATTCTCAAGACGGGCTAAGACTTCAGGCGATGATCCAACAATAAAAAAATCCTCTAGATTTATGTAGTACATATAAGGGGAAGGATTTAATCGCCTAAGAGACCTGTATAAGTTAATGGGTTCCTCAAAAAATGGCGCTGAAAGGCGTTGAGATGGGACTACTTGCATAATGTCGCCAGCAATAGTGTAATCCTTGATCTTTCTGACTGCCTCTTTGTATCGTTCCTCTCCAAAACTTGAAACAAACGAATCTTCTGAAACCTTCTGATGCCTAATGGTCATATCAAAAGGATTTACCGAGCTGGATGCAAGTTTAGTCTCGAGAAGATCGAGTCTCCTATTAAAGTGTCTAAAAGCATCTGGNACGCTTGGATCTGCGTGAACAACAAGAGTAATGGTGCCAGCAAGATTATCGAAAATAATAAGCTCCTCTGAAACCAACAACATTACATCTGGGATATTCATTTGATCAGGTGGCGTGCTTATCGCTAATTTTTTCTCAACATACCTGACTGAATCATAGCCAAAGTATCCTACCAGTCCACCGGTGAACCTTGGCATATTAGGCAACTCAGGNACTCTAAATGAATCTTTAAACTTTTGTATTTCGCCTAACGGATCTGAACTCTTTAAATCAGTTTGAATATGGCCATCAGCAATAATCTGCAAATGATCTCCTGTCAACTTGAGAAGGTTATTTGTTGATAATCCGATCAATGAGTATCTGCCCCACTTCTCTCCTCCTTGCATCGATTCAAAGAGGTAAGTGTTAGATTCAGACGCTAATTTCAAGTAAATACTCAGTGGAGTGTCAAGATCTGCATTCATCTCCCTCAACAAAGGAATACGATTATAATCAGCCGCCACTAACTCATTAAATTGCTCAAGGTTCATTGATTAGCTCTTCATATACGAAGTTAAACGCTTCTATAAGTTAATTAAAAACAAGACACGAGTCATGTCATTTCGAATAAATAATAAAATTACTGTTAAGACAAGTTTAAAGTATTTACTTAAATACTTACATTATTTAACTTTTNTCTAAACTCATCTATTANGANTTTGTAATCAGCTTTAGAGAATATTGCTGANCCCGCCACAAAAGTATCAGCTCCAGAGGATGCAACATCAGCTACGTTAAGTTCTGTTATGCCTCCATCCACCTCTAGTCTAATATCAATGTTTTTGCTGTCGATATATGCTCTTGCGTTTTTTATTTTTTCATAAGTAGNGTCGATAAAGGATTGGCCACCAAANCCGGGATACACAGACATGAGAACTAACATATCTATTTTTTCAAGAGCGNAATCAATCGAGGTTATGCTAGTATCAGGATTTAAAACAAGACCATTTTTGCAACCTAAATCTCGAATTAGCTGAAGAGAATTCTCCACATTTTCTGATGCCTCTGGATGAAACGTAATATAGGTCGCACCCGCTTCTGCAAACATTCGGATTAAAGAGTCGACTGGCTGCACCATCAAATGAACATCAATAGGTGCATTAATTCCATATTGTCGCAATGATTTACAAACCATTGGACCAATAGAAAGGTTGGGAACAAACTGATTATCCATAACATCAAAGTGAATCATGTCGGCCCCTGCCTCGATTACACTCTCTGTCTCTTTGCCTAAATTTGCGAAATCTGCTGCCAATATCGATGGCGCTATCATGAANTCTTTCATAAATTTATCCAAATAAACTNNNTACTTATTATATACGCAATACATAACTAAAAAAAAAGGTCACATATGTGACCTTTTGGGGATTGTCGAAGATATGTTTAATTTAATGATTCAGAGAGGTTCTTCTTTTTTTTGTTTTTCATCTCCTCCGCACGCCTATACTCCTCGTACCTTTCTCTCTCTCGCATCCGATCTCCCTTGCTCTCTTTACGGATCTTCTCGGCAATCTCCTTGCGTTTTCCCATCATTTCTCTAANTTTTCTCTTTGCAAATGCTTTGGCTTCCGCCGAAGATACAGAATTATCATTGTCTGCATCTAACTCGGCAAATCTCTCTCTTCCTTTTTCAGCCTGCATCGATATGAAATCCTCATGCTCTAAGTAAGAGATTGTTCCATCTTTGTCCTTATCTGCCATCACAAACAAATCCGCTAATGGTTCAAATGCACGCTTAGCCTTGGCCTTAGCCTTCTTATGCTTATGATCATCCGCAACAACTGGTAAAACCAGAAACATCGCTAGTAAAATTGTAATGTATTTAGTCATTTATATTCTCCGTATAATTTTCACTAAAATTTCAATGGTTAAAACGCATATATTAATAAATGGTTTACAGCCACAGCCGCTGCCGTCTAATACGCATAATCCTTAAATCTTTCCCTAAGGTCTTTCTTACTAATCTTTCCTGTAGCTGTATGGGGAATTTCTTCAACAAAAACACAGTCTTCGGGTATCCACCATTTTGCAATCTTGCCCTCGAGAGATTTTATTATCTCATGTTTATCAGGATCCACTCCCTCAGATGGAATAACGATCAACAATGGTCTTTCAGTCCATTTAGGATGAGGTACGCCTATAACAGCAGCTTCTTGCACCTGATCGTTCGCCATTGCTGCATTTTCTACTTCTATTGAGCTAATCCACTCGCCACCAGATTTGATAACATCTTTAACTCTGTCAGTTATAACAACATATCCATATTCATCTATTGAGGCCATGTCGCCAGTGTCGAACCATCCATCTTCATCNAGTGCAGGCTGATCTTCTAACTTGAAATAACCGTTACANACCCAAGGACCTTTAACCATAAGAAGCCCGNAGGNGATCCCATCCCATGGAAGCGCTTTATTATCGTCATCGACGATTTTCATTTCAACACCATAAACCATTCTTCCAGCACGAACCCGGTATGCATCCTTTTCCTCTTCACTGACGTCCTTCATCCATTCCATTGGCTTATTGTAAGAGCCAAGAGGACTCATCTCTGTCATACCCCAACCAACATGCATGTAAATTCCATGCTTATCCATGGCATGCATTAGGGATAGTGGGCAAGCCGCACCACCAACAACAACACTTTTAAGAGAGTCGACTGAATTTCCAGAAGAATTTAAGTACTCGACTAGTGCCAGCCAAACAGTTGGCACGCCAAGAGAGTAATTTACNTTTTCAGTGTTTATTAACTTNGTCANNGTTTCACCATCTGCCATTTTAGGACCNGGAAACACCAACTTAGCTCCAACAAGAGGNGCACTATANGACGTGCCCCAGGCATTNACATGAAACATCGGGACAATTGGCATNATNACNTCGGATCCAGANAGATTCATAGCGTCTGGNAGTGACCCCACCAAGGAATGAAGCACAGTACTTCTATGGCTATAGACAACTCCTTTAGGATTACCGGTAGTGCCAGATGTGTAGCACATTGAGCTTGCAGTATTCTCGTCCAAACTTGGCCAGTCAAATTGCTCGCTATGTTCACTAATAAAGGTTTCATAACAGTGAACATTATCCAATGAACAATCTGGCATATTTTGTTCGCTGGTCAACACAACATAACCCTCTACACTCGGCAATCTCGATTTTAATGCCTCTAACAAAGGAATAAACATTGGGTCAGTGAAAATTAGTTTATCTTCGGCATGATTAATAATAAATTCAATCTGCTCCGGAAAAAGCCTTGGGTTGATGGTATGACAAATCTGACCAGAGCACGAAATTGCATAATAAAGCTCAAAATGTCGGTAATCATTCCAAGCCAACGTCGCTATCCTATCTCCTCTTTTCAACTGTAAATCTTTTAACGCATTTGCCAGCTGTCTAGTCCGCTTGAAAGCATCTTTGTATGAATATCTATGCTCAGGATTATCGGCCGTAAAAGATACAATTTCGCTGGCACCGTGAATCTTATCCGCATGCTCCATTATTGAAGTTATAGTTAGCTGCGAATCCATTATTAAACCTTTCATAAACCCCCCCTTTAGACCTTTTGATGTTCAAAGATTACCATCACGATCATAAATTAGAAATTATTTTTTAAATCATCACGGCGGTTAACGTATTTTTAATTATGGATTAGTGGGCGACTAATTTATAATTATCCCCTGTCTAGAATAAATTGACCCAGTTATGCGCAAAAAATTAGGGATCGTAATGGATCCTATTCAATCAATAAATTATGAGAAAGATACCTCATTGCTAATACTGCTTGCGGCAAAAAAAGCTGGGTTTGAAATTCATTTGATGGAGCAGCAAGATTTATTTATTGACTCATCAACCCCTAAAGCATTTATGTCAGAAATTCACGTTTTTAGTAATAGCGAAAAATGGTTTGAAATAAAATCTCGGCAAGAAACCGCGCTCACTGAGCTAGATGTTATTCTAATGAGAAAAGATCCACCTTTTGATAAGGAATATATCTACTCAACCTACATTCTTGAAGCTGCAAGTAAACTTGGCGTACTTGTGGTGAACGATCCAAAAAGCTTGAGAGATTGCAATGAGAAAATTTTTGCAACTGAGTTCAGCGACTGCACGCCCCCTTTACTTGTTAGTAAAAACATACCTCTACTCAAAAAATTCCTGCACCTACACCAAAGAGTTGTATACAAACCATTGGATGGGATGGGTGGAGAATCTATTTTTCAAGTGAACTACCAAGATAAAAATATAAATGTCATCTTAGAGACGTTGACTAAGTTTGGCAACATAACAATCATGGCGCAAAAATACATACCCGCAATCAAAGATGGAGATAAGAGAATACTTGTAATCGATGGTGAGGTGATTCCTTTGTGCTTAGCAAGGATACCTCCAAAAGGTGAGTTTAGAGGTAATTTAGCGGCAGGTGGCTCAGGAATAGTACAACCCTTGACGGAACAAGACCTATGGATAGCAAAGAAAATTGCTAAAACAGCAGTAAAAAAGGGACTTCTATTTATTGGCATCGATATTATAGGAGAATTTTTAACTGAAATTAATGTAACGAGCCCTACATGTGCAAAAGAAATAGACAAACACCTAGACTTCTCGATTGGAGAGTTGTTGATGGAAAGTATTTCGAAACGACTGCAAAAGAGTAAATAAATGATTAGCCTAAAAAATCATTTTCTTCTAGCAATGCCAAATATGCTTGATGCGAGATTCAAAAATTCACTTATATACCTGTGTGAGCATTCCGAAGATGGAGCAATGGGTTTAATAGTGAACCACCGCAATACGATAAAATTAGAGAAAATCTTCAAACAGCTTGAGATAGAGTATAAGAGTGAAATTAAATTTCTATCTACACTTAAAGGTGGGCCAACGTCGGAAGATCGAGGACTCGTTTTGCAT